>CANJPN010000170.1 GCA_947475855.1 Bradyrhizobiaceae bacterium | reverse complement strand
CAAGCACGAGCTGCAACAATGGCAGAATGCCGATCGAGAGACCTTCGGCCAGGCGGATGCTCGCGATCTCGATCGCGCCTGCATCGAGCTTGCGGCTGTCGGCCGTGAAAATTTCGAGCAGACCGTTCTGAATGATGACGGACATTCCGAACGTGACCAACAACGGCGGCAGAAGATCGGGACCGAGCGTACGGTTCAACACGCCCCGCTGCAGCCCATAGCCGAGCGCGGCCATCAGGGGCGCGACGACCAGGATCGAACTCACGGGATCGAGGCCGAGTGCGGTCGTCACCAGCAGCGCGACATATGCCGCCAGCACGATCATGTCGCCATGCGCGATATTGACGAGCCGCATGACACCGAAGATCAGCGACAGGCCGGCAGCGAAAATCGCATAGAGGCCGCCGAGCAGCACGCCTTGCAGTAGGGTGTTGATCCACTCGGTCATCGTGCATCGATTCCGAAATAGGCTGCCGAGACCGCCTCACGCGTCAAGTCCGCTGCCTTGCCGGTCAACGCTACACATCCTTCCTGAAGACAGTATGCGCGTGAGGCCGCCCGTAACGCCTGCTGAATGTCCTGCTCGACGATCACCAGAGCGAGCCCTTCGCTGACGATCTCCGGTAGCCGCGCGTAGATCTCGCGTACCACGATCGGCGCGAGGCCGAGGCTAATTTCGTCACACAACAACAGCCTCGGGTTGGACATCAGGGCGCGGCCAATGGCGACCATCTGCTGTTGGCCTCCCGACAATGCCGTGCTCTTGAATTCGCGGCGCGCCTTCAGGTCCGGGAAGAGGCGGAATACGCTGTCGAGCGACCAAGGGCCGGAGCGGCCGAGCTGGCCGCCGATCAACAAATTTTCCTCTACGGTCAGAGATGGGAAAAGGCGGCGCCCTTCGGGAACGAGTGCGATGCCGAGTGCGACGATCATGTGGGGAGCGAGGCTTGCGATGCTGTCGCCCGCAAACTCGATGACGCCCCTTCGCGCGCCGATCAGGCCGGCGATAGATTTCAACAGCGTGCTCTTGCCAGCACCATTGGCGCCGATGACGGCAATCACCTCGCCGGCTGCAATCTCGAGATCTATGCCACAGATGGCCTGGAAATCGCCGTAGAAGGCATCGAGGTTGCGGATTGAAAGGAGCTTTGGGGACGTACCTGGCTCACTCATCGGCGGGCATTCCCATGTAGATCTCGCGCACGCGCGGATGGGCAATGACCGCGGCCGGTTTGCCCTGGGCGATGATCGCCCCGCCGTGCAGCACGGCAATGCGGTCGGCGACTGCGGCCAATGCGTGCACGATGTGTTCGATCCAAATGACCGAGACGCCGTCCGCACGGATCGATTTGACTAGGTCTACGAGGCTCGCGCACTCGTGCTCCGTCAGGCCGCCGGCAACCTCGTCGAGCAGCAGGACACGAGGGCCGACACTCATAGCCCGGGCCAGCTCGAGACGCTTGCGGTCGAGAAGCGTCAGTGAACCTGCAAGCCGGTTCGCCTTGTCTGCAAGGCCGCAGCGCTCCAGAACGCCGGCACAGGCGCCATATACGTCGCGCTCCGCTCGACCGCGCCCGAAGGCGGCGGCGACGACGAGATTCTCGAACACCGTCATCCCGGTGAACGGCTGCGGCACCTGAAACGACCGAGCAATCCCGCGACGACAGCGGCTCTCGGGGGCAAGCCGCGTGATGTCCTCGCCCGCCAGCAGCACACTGCCGCGATCGGGCGAAACCGCACCCGACACGATCCCGAAAAGCGTCGTCTTTCCTGCGCCGTTGGGCCCGATGATACCCAAAGCCTCGCCCTGCGCGAGATCGAGATCGATCCCGTCCGCGATCACGATCGCGCCGAAGCGTTTGTGGATGCCTTCGAGGGAAAGAATAGGGGACATGTGCGGGGGCGAAGGACGGTTGCGCTGAACGCGTTTTCGGGAGTTCAGGTACCCTAGAACATCAACCGATCAGACGGAAACGGCATCACGACACCTTGATTCAAGAAGTTGCGACTTCTGACGGGCCTTCACTCGACCTGTCGACTGGGCCTTTCGACTTGTGGGCTTGCGGCTGACAGCGCTCCATAGCGACTGCATAAGAACTGAAACGCTGCGACACCCTTTGAATCCTCACTTGCATATGCCAGAGTGATTCGTCGGGCTCGTGAAGTGACGAGCGTTAAACAAAGATGTTGCCGATACGATCCTGGCGTGCTATCCAAGTAATACGATTTTGGCCCAATGTTGAAGGCCGTTTGCCCCACCATGGTCGGGCCCACGCTCAAACTATCCAAATATCGACTAGCCGCTTTCGTTCACGTTTTTGCGTGATCGTCAGCATATGTACCTACACTAAGGACCTACCATGCAGACTGGCACCGTGAAGTTCTACAACGATCAAAAAGGCTACGGCTTCATCCAGCCGGATGACGGCACGAAGGACGTATTCGTCCACGCTACCGCCCTCGAGCGCGCTGGCATCAACGGCCTCCGCGAAGGTCAGAAGGTTTCCTTCGACACGCAGGAAGACCGCCGCACTGGCAAGATCGCCGTTGGAAACATCCAAGAGGCGTGATGCCAATTGCCGTAGCGATACGGCATGGCAGACATGATTGGGCCGCCTCGTCATGGGGCGGCCTTTTCATTTGGTAGTCACTTTGCAGGCAACCGCCCGTCAACGCCCAGTGCACTTATTCGCTTGAGCGAAAGTTGCGCCCCACCACGGGGTCTCGGCTTTCGCCGT
The DNA here is from genome assembly GCA_947475855.1 of Bradyrhizobiaceae bacterium. Taxonomy (GTDB): domain Bacteria; phylum Pseudomonadota; class Alphaproteobacteria; order Rhizobiales; family Hyphomicrobiaceae; genus CAMDPA01. The sequence goes on along the minus strand of CANJPN010000170.1, from coordinate 8,183 downwards.
CGCGCTCACGCCGAGCCGCGTTTGCAGCCGCGTCAAGCGGACATGACAACGTGGCGCGACTTGCGCTCAATGGTCATCATCCATTTATCCCGTGATCCGGAATTGCCGGCATGTCTCGGCGAAGTGATCGTGACTGGCACTCGGAAGAACCACCACACAGTCAGGCCAATGCCGTCTGCCAGGCATCGTAGCCGTAAACCCAGTCTGCATTGCCGCCCTGCTTCAGCCATTCGTTGCCGCGAGAGCCTTGCTGCACACGGGCAGTGCGATCCTTGCGGGCTTCCTCGTACCGCTTGAACGCAGTAGCGATGCTTGTTGCATCGACGCCTTCGAGCGCTCGGCCAAGAACTACCGCGTCCTCGATTGCCATGCACGCACCTTGGGCCATGAACGGCACCATGGGGTGGCAAGCGTCCCCCAGTAACGTCGTGCGGCCAACGGACCATTGGGCCATCGGCTTGCGAACATAAAGCGCCGATTTGGTGACCTCGGTGCAGGCGTCCAGCAACGCGCGGGCCTCCGGATGGAAGCCTGAATAGACACGGCGCAATTCATCTACATCGCCCTTGAGCGTCCAGGATTCCTCGCGCCAGTCGTCCTGCGGAGTGGTCGCGAAGATGAAGGTCTCCTCGCCGCGATTGAGGGGAAACGTGACGATCTGGACATCGGGCGTCGGGCCCCACCACTTGGTGAAAGCATCGAGATTGGGAATGGAAAGCTTTGCACGAGGCACCACCGAGCGATACGAAACAAGCCCCGTGAACTCGGGGCTCTCGGGACCAAACAGGGCATTGCGCGCGACTGAATGGATACCGTCGGCGCCGATCAGGGCATCGACATCCACCGCCCCGCCATCAGCGAAGTTCACACGGACGCCATTGGGACCGTTTCCAATAGCTGTTGCGCGCCGGCCGAGTTCGATGACGCTCGGCGGTAGCTTCATGCGGAGCGCATTGAGAAAGTCGGCCCGGTGCACGGTCAACTGCGGCGCGCCATAAACGCGCTCGGCGGTGTCGGCCATCTCCAATCTCGAGGTTTCTTCGCCGGTGTCCCAGACACGGCTGATGCGATGCGTCGGGCGTGCTGCCGACGCCCTGATCGCTTCGGCGAGCCCCAAGCCATCGAGGGCGCGCACGGCGTTCGGCGTAAGGTTGAGGTCGGCGCCGACGCGGGCGAATTGCGCCGACTGTTCGAACACTACGACATCAAGTCCGACCCGTTTCAATGCGAGCGCAGCGGTAAGTCCGCCGACGCCACCACCGCAAATGCCGATGCTCAATGAGCCCATTGTGTCGCCCCATGCGTCTGGGCCTGTGTGCCCCGGGCGAGCAAACACGATCAAGAGCGACCGAGTCGAGGCGAAAAATTCTCGAGCGGAACGTTAGCGCCGGTGAGATGGGCCCCGAATTGAGAAGGGGCGCCGATGGCGCCCCTCGATATTGCACACAGTGGCTGAACAAAAGTTCCGTGCGCCGGTTCAGGCCGCCACGGTGCTTTCATCGCCCGGATCACGCAGCACATAGCCGCGCCCCCAGACTGTCTCGATGTAATGATGACCGCCGGTCGCCGCCTGCAGCTTCTTGCGCAGCTTACAGATGAACACGTCGATGATCTTGAGTTCCGGCTCGTCCATTCCACCGTAGAGATGATTGAGGAACATCTCCTTGGTGAGAGTCGTCCCCTTGCGGAGCGAGAGCAGTTCGAGCATCTGGTATTCTTTGCCCGTAAGATGGACGCGATTTCCTTCGACCTCGACCGTTTTGGTGTCGAGGTTGACGCGCAGATTGCCGGTCTCGATGACCGATTGGGCATGGCCCTTGGATCGACGGACGATCGCGTGGATTCGCGCAACCAACTCATCCTTATGGAATGGCTTGGTCATGTAATCATCCGCCCCGAAACCGAGGCCGCGTACTTTGTCCTCGATGCCGGCGAGGCCGGACAGGATGAGGATCGGTGTCGCGACCTTACTCACGCGCAACGTCTTCAGAACCTCGTATCCGCTCATATCGGGCAGATTGAGGTCGAGCAGAATGATATCGTAATCATAAAACTTGCCGAGGTCCACACCCTCCTCGCCAAGATCAGTCGTGTAGACGTTAAAGCCTTCGGACTGCAGCATCAGTTCGATGCTTTGCGCTGTGGCGCTGTCGTCCTCGATAAGAAGCACTCTCATGGCGTTATCTCCGTCCCGGCCCGGCGCCGCCACCGGCCAGTCATCAGCCCCTCGAATGCGCACCTCGGGTGCGCTACGCGCGATTCACATATGATTAGGAAGCTAGCTTCCAGATGTTAACAAACCCTAACAATGTATTGTGCCGATCAAACACGGCGGGACGTTCAGTTAAACTTTCCGGCGTACTGACAGCACGGTAGGCTACAACGATGGGTTGTGCTCCGCGCCAATTGGCCTGGTGCGCCTCATCCGAACGCAATTCTGAACCTGCACACGCCTTTGGAGCGTCCGCCCAACCGGCAAAAAAAGACGCTCCAGAATCGTGCAGACAACTGATTGGTTATCCACAGTTAACATGCTTCGCGCACGGCCCCTAGTGGGGGCACAAAAAAACATTTTGTGCAGCGCACACCAGATGCAACCCGAAGGGGATTGTCATTTTCTTTACTGTGACTTAAACCATCTTAGGCACACTGAGCTTTAATTCGGAACGCCGTTGTGCCGTGGACAGAGCCGCCAAGAGCTTTTCCACAAGCCCGTTACAGCGAAAGTACGCTCTTCGAAAGGAGAGATCAGGGTCCTGCCAAGTGTCTTGGCATGGAACTTGAAATGGTCGTCCGAGGCAGGTTCGAATTTGTGCAGGGGTATCGAACATGAAGTCACGGGAATCCGCGCTACGCTTGAAGCGTTTCGAAGCTCAGGAGAAGGCACGAAAAGTGCTGGGTCTCGAGCAGATGATCAGAGACTTCGAGACGATGGCGATCGATCTGGACCGGCAAATCCAGGCCGAGGAAGATCGTACCGGTATCAAGGATATCGGTCATTTCAACTACTCGACATTCGCTAAGGCTGCCAGCCAGCGACGCGACAAGCTCCGCGCTTCGATCGACGACCTCCGGGTCCAGCTCGAAGCAGCGATCCGCGAGCGCGAAGAAGCAGGTGTCGAAACCATCGAGCAAGCGCCCCAACAGCGGGATCTCATGCGCGGCCGCCGCCGGATCGAGCGGCCTGCGATCGCCATGGCGCGCTAAGCCACAGCCGACTGCATTTTATGCAATAATAACTGCAGCCGCGGGGCCTCTGGGCGTCGCGGCTCTATGCACAAGCGCCTGCGACAGTGCTGATCAAGGCGCAGCGGTCTGTGCCCTCGTATCCTGCGCGTCCGGTCTCGAAATCGCGGTTTGATCGCGAGTGGGATCGTACATTTGAATGGGAAAGCTGTGGCTGCTGTGCCACTCGTCCCCTTGAAGTCTTGCGTCCTCGGATCGGGCATGGAAGATCGGCATTCGAATTGTTCTTCCGCGAATGAGCGGCCAATCGATGTCCTGGCATGAGCCGATTATTCTCAAAACAGATCATTGTCCTTTTGGCGAGCATCGCTCATGGGGCATGCGCAGGTGGTCCGGAAATGCCGTCCCTGCCGCAAGTTGCGTCGATGGCCGACGTGTCGAAAATCGCTGTCGGTAGTCTCCCAAGTACCGAGGCACATCATCACCCGCTGAGCTCTGCGGAAGTCTATTCGCGCATAGCACGCGGAGCCAACGCCTGCTGGTTCGGGGCGCGGGGGCGAATTTCCACATCACACATCCTGCATGCAGACGCGGCGCCCTCGATGAATGGCGGCGGCGTGGAGATCATCGTGCACGAACGGGCTGTCGATCAGCCTAAGCCCTGGGGCTACAAGGCCTTCAGGGTGGTCCTTACCGAGAGTGCCGGCATGGATGGGACACCGGGCGGGGGCGGGACCGGCATCGTGGTAGAGAATTCCAGAATGACCCATGCCGAATTCCAGCGCATGCGCGCCGAGGTATTCCAGTGGGCCGCCGGTACCGAAGGCTGCCGGGCCGATCCAACGCTCGACCAGGTGTCGGAGCCGGTTGCAGTGGCGCCTCCGACGGCTTCGCCTAAAGCGGCAACTGCGGCCCGCAAGTCGCAGCCGAAGTCGGCAGGATCGACCACCGCGGCGGCCAAATAACCGGCGAACCCGCCGGAAGCCCTCTTAGCCGTGTCAATTGGCCGGAAAATCCAGCTTCAGACCTTGCAGCGCTTCTTTGCTTCCGTGGTCAGCTCGCGACCGACCTCCTGCGCCAGCATAACGCCGCGCGCGATCTGCGTCGTCGTCAGATGCTTGCCGTCAGGGCCGCGCAGCACCGCCGGCCCCGCGTCTGCTTCCTTGCGGGCGACATTCAGCTCCTCGCAGGTCAGCTCGCGCTTCTTCTGCTTGTAGGCGAAAAGCCTGACGCCGGATGCATAAGCAGATGCCTGCGCCGGCTGGCGGATCCAACCGCGGGACTTGTCGTTGTTGAGGTCTGCCAGGGCGGTAGACCGCTGCGCAATGCAATGTGCGCTGTCGTCGACGCAGTGCAGCCCCTTGCCGCCAATTTCCGGGGGAAGTTCGTTCCCGCAAGCCGCGATCGTGATCGCGGCAGCAAACAGCACGAGTTGCAGCGCTGTCCTGCTAAGCCTATCGAGCACCGGCACCGCCCCGCGTCTTCATTTGAACCGACTTGTGTACCGCCGTTCAAGCCCATAGAAGGCTCGAATGGCGCGGGTGTGGCGGCAATTCGCAAACGCCTCGTACCCCGACTCATCACTTGTACCGGAATTCGGCCGTTCGGTCGATTGGGAGGAGAACCTGCAATGGTCAATGCGATCCGCATCCACGAATACGGCGGCGTCGACAAGATGAAGTGGGAGGCGGTCGACGTCGGCGCGCCGGGCCAAGGCGAGATCCGCGTCAAGCACAAAGCGATCGGCTTCAACTACATCGACACCTACTTCCGCTCGGGGCTCTACAAGTTCCCGTCGCTGCCACACGTGCTGGGTACCGAAGGCTCCGGCGACGTCGTTGCCGTCGGACCCGGCGTGACCGATCTCAAAGTGGGCGACCGGATCGCCTACGCCAATCCGCCCGGCGCCTACATCGAGGAGCGGGTGATGCCGGCGGCGCGCGCCGTAAAATTGCCGGACAGCATCACCTACGAGACCGCTGCGGCGATGATGCTGCAGGGCATGACCGTTCGCTACCTGTTGCGCGACACCTACAAGGTCGGGCCGGGCACGGTCATGCTGCTGCATGCTGCCGCCGGCGGCGTCGGCCTGATCGCCTGCCAATGGGCGAAGCATCTGGGCGCGACGATCATCGGGACGGTCGGCTCGGACGAGAAGGGCAAGCTCGCCAAGGAGCACGGCTGCACGCACATCATCAACTACACGAAGGAAGACTTCGTGAAGCGGGTTAAGGAGATCACCGACGGCAAGCTTTGCGACGTGGTCTACGACAGCGTCGGCAAGGATACGTTCCCCGGCTCGCTCGACTGCCTCAAGCCACGCCATCTGTGGGTCAGCTTCGGCAATTCATCCGGGCCGGTACCGCCGATGGACATCGGCATCCTCAACTCAAAGGGCTCGCTGTTCTGCACGCGGCCGACGCTGTTCCACTACACGGCATCGCGCGAGGACCTGCTGACCAGCGCCAACGACCTCTTCGACGTGGTCGCGCGCGGCGCGGTGAAGATCGAGGTCAACCAGCGCTATGCGCTGAAGGACGCCGCGCAGTGCCACAACGACGTGCAGGCGCGCAAGACGACAGGATCGACCATATTGATCCCGTGATGCGCTCACGGGGCGTATCGCGCTGCCAAAGGCAGCGCGGCGCCTCCGCGGGGGGCGGCGCACTGGCGCCGGACCGCGGTTGCGGTCTCGAAAGGTCACCGAAGGTCGCGACCTTTCGGAAGTGCTGCGACGTTTCTCACATTTGTCATCCCGGTGCTCGTCACCGGGATCCATCTCGAAGCACGCGCGAAGTTCGGAGCAGCATGGGTCCCGGCAACGAGTGCCGGGACGACTTTTGGCTATTCGGTCAGGCGCAATGATCGGCACCATGCGTTGGCTTTCAGGCCGCGCTGGTCACCTGCGGGGCCACCGCTTCGTGTTCCGAGCGGGCGAACCGGGCGAAGCCGAGACCGGAGGGGACCGCGCCGTATTTGTTGGGCTCAGGCTCGCCCGGCGCGAAGTGGAGCCAGAGCAGCATTCCCAGCATCGGCAGTGCGATCCCGCCGAAAACCATGGCGAAGCCAGCATGGCCGGGCTCCATCGCCTCGGGTGGCATCTGCAGCACGACTGCAAAGGCGAGCGCGACGGACCAGGCGATCATCGCCAACGACGCCCACGCGATATTCCATGCGGACCGGCCGAGATCATGCAATCGTTGAATCGCGGCGGAGAACGCGAGATAGATCAGCGCGGCCTTGATCGCGACCACCAGCGGGTCGTCGAGCGTGCGCTTCGATGCCAGGAGCCCCAGGCCAACGACGACTTCGACGGCCAGCATGATCGCGGCGGCGATCAGGAGACCCTTGCGGTTGCAGCGGCCGCGCGGGTCGACGAGGGGCAAGATCAGGTGTTGTAGGGACACGACGGCAGCCTCCGGGCACACGTGTCCGGAGCGTAGCCCATCAACGGTTGCCGGGCGGTTTCCGAGTCGCCGATCGATGGGCAAGCAAAGGAATAGAAAGGCGCCTTCGGCGGCGCTTGTGCTGGATCACCGACGCTCGTGGCCTGCGGCGCACTTCGGACTGACATGACGTGAGGTTGTCGTGTGGCGGGGCCGGGTCAGCGCGCGGCTATGGCGTCGAACTCGAAGGATTCTGCTTCGAGGATTGTATTTGCCGCGGCGTCGAAAGTCGTCGACTTCACGACCGCCTGGAGCGCGGGAACGTAAACGTCGTAGCGGATCGGGGTCTGCTTGCCGCCTTCGAACTCGGTGATCGAACCGACCAGCAGCGCATCGTACGTGCAGGCGCCGACGGTATGCTGCAAGGCTTCCACCGCGGCCACCATCATGCGGGCCTTGATCGGTGGCTGGCCATCGGTTTGCACCATGTAGACGATCTCGCTCTGCTTACCGACTGTGAGCGGGAACACGCTTTCGGGCGGTTGCGCGAACTGGAAAGTGACTTTGCCGCTCGGCCGGGTCATCTCGACGCCGACGAGGCCTCGCACCGCGATCATCTCGCGTGGGAACGTGCGGGATGCCGGGTTCTGCTCGGCGATACGGACGCGGTCGCCTGCGAGCCAGGTGATTTCGCTGCGGCGGCCGTCGAGGCCGGTCAACGAAACACCTTTGCCCATCTCTGCGGCTTTGGGACAAGTCGGCGATTGTGCCGAGGCCTCTCCTGCGAAGCAGAACGCCAGTACGCCAACTGCCATGGCGGTCCGCGTTCCACACATCGAAGGCCGCCTTCGAGACATCATGCGAACTCCAAGATCACCGCATCAACCGCAAGGCTGTCGCCGGCCTTGGCGCGAACCAACTTTACCACACCGTCGCGTTCCGCCTTCAGAATGTTCTCCATCTTCATCGCTTCGACGACGGCGAGGGGATCGCCGGCTTTGACTTCCTGGCCGACGGTCACCTGGATCGACTTGACGAGGCCCGGCATCGGGCACAGCAGCAGCTTCGAGGTGTCGGCCGCGACCTTCGCGGGCATCAGCGCGACCATGGCGGCCTCGCGGTCGGTGTAAACGAAAGCCTTGACGGCAAGGCCGCGCCACGCGAGTTCGAAGCCATTGAGCAACTGGCGCACCTGCACAGCAATCGATCGGCCGGCAACCTTGCCACGCCAGACGGGGTCGCCCGGCCACCAAGCCGATACGACCTCGACCGTATCGGCGACTTTGTCTGTCCCATCGAGAAACGACACGTAGGTCGGCTCGCCTAGCGTGCCCGCCACCTCGATTTCCACACGCTCGCCCGCGATGGCGACGACGCGGTGCTTGGCGAATCGCACGGATTTACCGGCGATCTGCTGGCTGATCTCACGCCTGCGCTCGTTACCGAGATGGTCGATGGTCGCCGCGACGCCAGCCAGCACGCGCAACTCCACTGCGTCCGGTGCGCGAGCAACGAAGCCCTTCGGGTACTCCTCGGCGATGAACCCCGTCGACAACCGGCCTTCGCGCCAGCGCGGATGCTGCATGATCGCGGCGACGAACGGGATGTTGT
>CANJPN010000169.1 GCA_947475855.1 Bradyrhizobiaceae bacterium | reverse complement strand
TGCGCGGTCGCCTCGCGAGCGGAATTATGCGCGCCGGCGGTCTCGACGATCTGGTCGCGTGCGATGAAGCGGAGTTCATCGAGAAAACCACCCACATTCTGCGACACCCCCACCTCCGGAAGGGCATTTGTGACCGGATGGCCGCCGCGCACTCGGCGTTGTGCAATGACGTCCGATCGGTCCGTTCTCTCGAAGACTGGATCGAGACTCGCGCCCAAACGCGAACCTGAGCCCGCTAATTGGGGACAGTTCCATTTTAGGGCTCCCCGTCGCCGCCGTCCGGTTTTAAGGGGTACTCGCCGCCTTTTCCGTGCGGCACCCCGTCTGCACCCACTTCGCCTTCGGGTCACCAGCGTGGATCAACGTGGCGCGTTCGGTGCGGTCGGTCAACCTCGGAAAGCAGAAGCGCGTTGTGGCCAGCGTTGAGCAAGCGGTCGCCCCTTGCCCTGACCATCTCCCCTTAAGGACTAGGAGGGGATCCGCCGGCGGCTGCCTCCCCTTCGATTGATCCTGCGCAAGGCTCCGGGCAGCGCCCGGTGAGAACCTTTTCGGGACCCAACTGGCGTCCGAGGAACATCATGAACCACAGGCACCGTAAGACCCTGCATTCCATTTTCGCGCACCCGATCAACAACAATCTCGACTTCAAGGGTGTCGTTCACGTGCTCGAGCAGCTCGGCGCGGAAATAGACAACAAATCCGGCAACCGCATCGGCGTCACGCTGAACGGACATACGGCAGCGTTCACGCACGTTTCGCATGATTTGCCGAAGGAAGAAGTCGTTCTGATCCGCAAGTTTCTCGAGAAGTGCGGCATCGATCCGGAAGCTTATCCGGTTTGATCTGGAAGCAGCGGCTTTGCCGCATAGACGTCGCTGTCGTGAAAGGCACTCGCATGGGCTGGATTGCGTGGCGACTCGGTCTCTTCGCCGGGCTGATGGCGGCGATTTTCGCCTGCGCTGCGGCTGCACATTCGCAGGGCGTGACGGATGCGCCCAAAGGCGCGCCTAGAGGGTTCGACTATTGGCAGCCCGACTGGATGGTCCGGGAGCTGTGGGGGCCGGGGCGGATGCCGCGCAGCATGATGGTGCGATTGCTGCGACACACGACCTACATGCAGTTCAGTGTTCCCGATGTCTACGCGGGGGCAAAGTCGCCGTTCGCAGGCGATCGGGCGGCCATTGCGGCGGGGCGAAAGCTCTACGCTGACAAATGTGCGCGGTGTCATAGCGCCGACGGGATGGGCAGCGGCGAGGCGGGGCTTGCACTGTCGCCCTCGCCAGCGTTGCTCGCCTACATGATCCAGCGGCCGGTCGCGGTGGACGAGTATTTGATGTGGTCGATCGCGGACGGCGGCAAGCAGTTCGACAGCCAGATGCCGGCGTTCAAGGATGACCTGCCACGCGACGACATCTGGCGGATCATTGCCTATATGCGCGCGGGATTTCCGGCAGAGGGCGCGACGCCCGGCAAATGAAACTCGATATGCCGGGTCAGCGCGGCGGGCGCGGACGGCGTGCGGCGGGCTCTGCAGGTTCGCCGGGCTGCGCGGCAGGATTGCGACTCGTCTGACGGCCTTGAACCGGTTGTACGCAACCGGTCAGCCATAGGTCGAAAATCGGGTGTTCGATGGCGTTGAGGCCGGGGCTTTCGGCGAACATCCATCCAGCGAACAGCCTCTTCTTCTGGCCGTCGAGCATGGTCTCCTCGACCTCGACGAACGTCGACGTTTTCGGCGGCTCATCAGGGGCGCGGGAATAACAGACGCGGGGCGTCAGCTTGAGTGAGCCGAATTCGGCAGCCTGGCCAAGCGGCACTTCCAACTTGGAAATCCGTGCCGTCACCTTGTCGAGGGCGGCGAATACCGCGACTTGATTCTCGAAACGTTGTGCGAACGCAGCGGGTCCAGCGAGGCTGAGCGCCGCGGCCGCCAGCGAAGCGGTCAGAGCCATGTGCGACATCCGGCGCATCATCTTTCCTGCGTTTGCATTCGATCGATCCGCCGTCACTGCGGTGTGCGGTGTGCGAGGGACGCATATTCGGCGCACAACTTGGCGTCAGCATGGCCGCGAATCGCGCTCAATTGCAATGTGTTCGGGTGCAACGTGTTCGCGCGAAACGAAGGTGCACTTCAGCTCGGACGCCAGGGCTTGTAGTCGCCGGTGGCGCGCGGGCGGGTGGACTTGGCCAAAATGCTACCCGAGGGACGGTAGGCGTCGCCTGTGCCAGTCATATTCATCCTGTGAGGCAACTGCCAGGGACGCGGCGTGTAGCTTTCCTCAGTCGGGGGGGAATCGACGGTATAATGCAACCATCCATGCCACTCCGGCGGCACTTTCGAGGCTTCTGCAAGGTCCTTATAGATGACCCAGCGGCGCGGGACACCGAGCGGGCCGACGCCGCGCTTCTGAATATAGTAGCGGTTGCCCAGTTCGTCGCGGCCAACTTCGCGGCCCTGGCGCCAGATCGTGACGCGCGTGCCCCACGTGTTGCCGCCCCACCAGGAGAAGATTTCAGAGAAAATGCCCATGTCGTGGACAACCCCGCAGCATTCCGGCTCGACGCGCGAGCCCGTCAGCCGGAATTATCCGAGCATGAGAGGCGTGTCCAGCAATCCGATGTGAGGCAAAAGTGTCACGATTGCGATGTGACTTTCATCCGAGGTTGGGGTGGCCGCGAGCGACCTGAGAAATCGTGCACAGACGATGCCGAGATGTTAGCCCAGGCCTAATCCTTGAGCTTCCAGAGACTTGCTCATGATGCTCGCATGTGTTGCGCCCAAGCTATCCACCGTTCATCCCCGCGGAATCCCCGGTTACCAGATCTAGTGTGGGTGCGACCGGCAACATACAAAATCTTAGGCAGAAACGGGCGAATCAGCCAACTTCGTCTTCATCGCGGCATTGGTGCGGCGGGCTTGTGGTCAGCGTCTTGCCAGCCCAAAGGGAATCAGTGTCGATGAACTCGTTCGTTAACGTTGCGTAAGCGCACGGGCTTCGGCCCGAAGTAAGAGTCCGATCCCCACAATCCGCGCCTAGAGCCCTGCGCTGCAGTCATCTGCTGCGAGAACGACTCTTTGCGGACTGTCGATGGGATCGAGGCTCGACACGGCGCGCGACGTACGGCGAGGGGAATTCAGAACGCCGGGGCCAGTTTCCGGCATCCGGTACATGCAGTTCGATACCAACGCGGGGAACTTGAGAAATGAAGATCGCTCGTCGATTCACCGAGGCCGGCAAGAGCCCATATGAGAGCATTCCGTTCCGCCGGGCGACCTCGGAGATCAAGAATCCAGACGGGTCGGTCGTGTTCCGTCTCGACGGCTTCATGGTTCCCGAACAGTTCAGCCAGGTGGCTGCCGATATTCTCGCGCAGAAGTATTTCCGCAAGGCTGGCGTGGCGCGTCGTCTGAAGCGGGTCGAAGAGAATTCGGTTCCGTCGTGGCTGTGGCGCTCGGCTCCCGATGATCGGGCGCTGAACGAGTTGCCACAGGCCGAGCGCTTCGGCGGCGAGTCCGATGCGCGCCAGGTGTTCGATCGCCTGGCCGGCACGTGGACCTATTGGGGCTGGAAGGGCGGCTACTTTACGACCGAGGAAGATGCCCGGGCGTTCTTCGATGAGCACCGCTATATGTTGGCGCGCCAGATGGCTGCCCCCAATAGCCCGCAGTGGTTCAACACGGGCCTGCATTGGGCCTACGGCATCGATGGGCCCGGCCAAGGCCACATGTACGTCGACTACCAGACGGGTGAGCTGACGCGTTCGACCTCGGCTTACGAGCATCCGCAGCCGCACGCCTGCTTTATCCAGTCGGTCGAGGACGATCTCGTCGGCGAAAACGGCATTATGGATCTTTGGGTGCGGGAAGCGCGCCTGTTCAAATATGGGTCGGGTACCGGTTCCAACTTCTCCCGGGTGCGCGGCGAGAACGAGAGGCTCTCGGGCGGCGGCAAGTCTTCAGGCCTGATGAGCTTCCTGAAGATCGGCGACCGTGCAGCCGGCGCGATCAAATCAGGTGGGACGACCCGGCGCGCAGCGAAGATGGTTGTCGTCGACGTCGATCACCCCGACATCGAAGCTTACATCGATTGGAAAGTGCAAGAGGAGCAGAAGGTCGCCGCGCTCGTGACTGGCTCCAAGATTTGCCAGAAGCGGCTCAAGGCCATCATCAAGGCCTGCGTCGACTGCGACAATGGGGAGGCCGGCAAGCTCGAAGAGCGCTGCTTCGATCCGGCTCAGAATCCTGCGCTGAAGCGGGCGATCAAGGAGGCAAAGCGCGATGGAGTGCCGCAGAACTATGTGCTGCGCGTGATCCAGTTCGCCAAGCAAGGCTACAAGGACATCGATTTCGCGACGTACGATACCGATTGGGATTCGGAGGCCTATCTCACGGTATCGGGACAGAACTCGAACAACTCGGTGCGCGTCACCGATGAGTTCCTGCGTTCGGTGGAGAACGATGGAGACTGGGCCCTCACTGGCCGCACGAATGGCAAAGTCACAAAGACGCTCAAGGCGCGGGATCTTTGGGACAAGATTGGCCATGCTGCATGGGCATCGGCAGATCCCGGCATTCAGTTCCACACCACGATCAATGACTGGCACACGTGCCCGAAGTCGGGCCAGATCAATGCTTCGAACCCGTGCTCCGAGTACATGTTCCTCGACGACACGGCCTGCAACCTCGCGTCGATGAACCTGCTGGCGTTCGGGACGATCAAGGGTGAGGGCGAGAACCTCGACGGTGCATTCGACATCGGGGCCTACGAGCATGCGTGTCGGCTGTGGACGATCGTGCTCGAAATCTCGGTGCTGATGGCACAGTTCCCGTCGCGCCAGATCGCCGAGCTCTCCTATCGCTATCGTACGCTCGGCCTGGGCTACGCCAACATCGGCGGCATGCTGATGTCGTCGGGCATCGGCTACGACTCGGCGCAGGGCCGCGCCATCTGCGGCGCGATCACCGCGATCATGACGGGCGTCGCCTATATGACGAGCGCGGAGATGTCGTCGGAGCTCGGGCCGTTCCCCGGCTACCGGCCGAATGCGCAGGATATGCTTCGCGTCGTCCGCAATCATCGCCGTGCGGCGCACGGTGAGGCCGGTGGCTACGAGAAGCTGTCGACCAACCCTGTTCCGCTCGACCACGCATCCTGCCCCGACAAGCGGCTGGTGCAAGCGGCCAAGCACGCGTGGGACCGCGCGCTGGAGCTCGGCGAGCGCCACGGCTATCGCAACGCGCAGGCAACGGTCGTCGCACCGACGGGTACGATCGGTCTCGTGATGGACTGCGACACGACGGGCATCGAGCCGGACTTCGCGCTGGTGAAGTTCAAGAAGCTGGCCGGTGGCGGCTACTTCAAGATCATCAACCAGGCGGTTCCCGCCGCGCTGCGCAAGCTCGGCTACACGGAAGCACAGCTCGCTGAGATCGAAGCGTATGCGGTTGGTCACGGCTCGCTGCGCCAGGCGCCGGCGATCAACCACTCGACGCTGAAGGCCAAGGGCTTCACCGACGATGTTCTGGCGAAGATCGACGGTTCGCTCGGCACTGCGTTCGACATCAAGTTCGTGTTCAACAAGTGGACGATCGGCGAGCAGTTCCTGATCGATACGCTGAAGATCCCGGCCGAGAAGCTCAACGATCCGACGTTCGAGATCCTGATGCATCTCGGGTTCACGCGGAAGGACATCGATGCAGCCAACGAGCACGTCTGCGGCGCGATGACAGTAGAGGGTGCGCCGCACCTGAAGCTCGAGCACTACTCGGTGTTCGATTGCGCCAATCCGTGCGGCCGCAAGGGCAAGCGGTATCTGTCCGTCGAGAGCCACATCCGGATGCTGGCGGCGTCGCAGCCGTTCATTTCCGGTGCGATCTCGAAGACGATCAACATGCCTAACGATGCTTCGGTCGAGGACTGCAAGCAGTCGTACATGCTGTCCTGGCGTCTCGCGCTGAAGGCCAACGCGCTCTATCGCGACGGCTCCAAGCTTTCTCAGCCGCTCAACTCGCAGCTTCTCGCCGACGACGTCGATGACGCGGAAGAGGTGGCGGACAAGATGCTCGGCGACAAGCCGGCTTCGCAGCGTGCCCTGGTGGCGGCGGAGCGGATGGTCGAGCAGCTCAAGAAGAAGCTGATGCAGATCGAAGCGGCGAAGGCCGAACAGGCAGAGCGCGAAAAGCTGCCGACGCGGCGGAAGGGCTACACGCAGAAGGCGACGGTCGGCGGGCACAAGGTGTACCTGCGGACCGGCGAGTACGACGATGGCCGTTGCGGCGAGATCTTCATCGACATGCACAAGGAAGGCGCTGCCTTCCGGTCGTTGATGAACAACTTCGCGATCGCGATCTCTCTGGGCCTGCAGTACGGCGTGCCGCTCGACGAGTATGTGGATGCGTTCACGTTCACGCGCTTCGAGCCGGCGGGCATCGTGCAGGGCAACGAGACGATCAAGAACGCGACGTCGATCCTCGACTACATCTTCCGCGAGCTCGCCGTGTCGTATCTCGACCGTCACGATCTCGCCCACGTCGATCCGCGTGAGATCGTCGGCGAGACCGGGCTTGGTTCTTCGGATCAGGCGTTGGAAGAGGATGAGGAAGCGCGTGCGCCGGCTGTGCAGAAGTTCCTGTCGAAGGGTCTCGTGCGCGGCATCGTCGGTCTGACGAGCGGGCGGGCAGGCGACAGCGGCATTCCGCAGTCGATGTCCGGCATGACGGTCGCCAACATGCACCAAGAGGTCGCTGCGATGGATGCGAGCGGGCCGACCGCGCTCTACTCCCGCTCCGAGACGATGGTGTACGCAACGGAAGGTTCGTCGGCGCTGAAGCCGGTGAGCGCTGCGGATCGCCGGATGGAAGCGAAGCTGCGTGGTTACGAAGGCGAGGATTGCCGCGAGTGCGGAAACTTCACGCTGGTTCGCAACGGCACGTGTTTGAAGTGCGACACGTGCGGAAGCACGAGCGGGTGTTCGTGATCGCGGGGTAACGCCATGGGGTCAGACCCGCCGGGTCTGACCCCGACTACGAGATATTCTGCGTTCCCGGGCGAGCGGCTCTGCCGTGAGACCCGGGATCTTTACACCTCCGAAAGGGGGAACGACCCCGGCTCTGAGCGACCGGACGAAGCGTCCGATTGCTTGTCCAGGGATGCAAAAGGTTGGTTTTGCATCACTCGAAATCACCGGGGGAAGTGCTGCGCGGCTGCACTATCTGGGAAGGGCGAATCGAACGAGAAGCTGATCATTGATCAGTGAATGATGTCGGAGATCTTCAGATGTCGAACAACGCTGCGCCCAAGATCGAATTGCCTTCCGCAGAGCAGATGGCGACGTCGCCCGCGCTGGCGGCGGCGGACGATTTCATCGCTTCGCGGGCTCTGGAAATTCTGCGGGAATGGATTACCGATCCCGAGATCCAGGACCTGTTGCCGGAAGCCGAGAACGTCAAAGCGGCGGACGCCGCGAGGAAGGATGCGGCTTAGTTGATTGCCGTATCATGGAACTTAGGTTGCGTTGTGAGCGTTCATTCTTGGTCTCGATGTCTGGGACCTGCGAAAGGGTGTGCTGACGGTGCCTATCGATAAACATGCGGTGGACTTTCCTCGAACCAACGATAGGCCGGAGTTCTCCGGGCTCGAAGGTGTCGACGACTTTGCAAATTCGCCGGCACTCGCGATTCTTCGTGAGCTCGGCCACGGGCCCGAGTTCGGTGCGCTGATCCGGCTTGCTGAAATCGTCGAGTCGCAAGAGGCCGCACTCAAGGCTGCGGCTTAGTCAGGTATCTGTCCTGAGTTCAGATGCGCGTTGTGACCGTGGGCGAGCCCCGGTCGATTGCATGAGTGAGCGGCGTAATCCGTGCTCGTAGCAACGGCTTACTTTCGGATCGATCATGGCTTTGTCTCAACCGTCTACGCCGGCGGAGGTGTTTCTCCTCGCCGATCATCTCGATGCTGTTCTGGCGGCTGGTGAAGACCTGCAGAAGCTCGAAGTCGATATCGAGGCTGTGCGGAAGAGTGACGGAATCGCTGCTCCCTGGGATCGTTTCGCCGATCTGATCGGACAGGCTCGGCTCTATGAGCTGACGATAGTGTCGCGCGTTCTGCAGGCGCGCAGCCGGGCGCGCGAACTTGCGCACGTGTTGGGGCGGAAAGGCGATATCTTCGCTGGATTGCTCGAGTTGTTCGCAAGCGGGACTACGGTACTCGAGGATGCGACGGCCGAGCTTGCCAATCGAAGCGGAAACGATTTCGACGGCGGTCTCGATCCGCTGGGGTATCTGCGGACACGCAATGTCGTGCCTGCAGAGTCCGGCTCCATTCTCGGGTTGAGGAAGCTGGTCATAGGCGACAGCTTCATGGTGGCACGGCGCATCGAACTCGGGCCGTTGCTGGATATGTCAGCGGCTCTGCTCGACGTGCTCGACGTGACCTACTGCCTCTTCGAAGAAGATACCCGCCACGACCTGACCGACGCTACCCTGCCGTTACCTGCAACCTCGAATTCGCATGATGAGGATTCGTCGCGGCAGCCGGCAGGAAGCCTGGCGGCGGAGTACGAGCTGACGGCGCGGCGCTGAGGCATTGCCGTGGTTCTGCGAACCGGTTGATCGACCTCGTCGTCGTCGATGTCAGCCTGTGCGAGCGCTACGCGACGTGCTGATGCGATGCGCGTGCGCATTGCCGTTTCTGTTCCGACCTGCGCGATAGTGCTCGTCCGGGTGCGGACACGTGCAGGCTGCGCCGCAGCCGTCTTATTCGGTTCGGTCTTGGCTGCCTTGGCGACAACTGGCACCTGCGTTGGCTTAGCTTTCTTGGCTGACTTCGATGGTTTCGATGGCTTGGCGGCTTGCGCCGTCTGGATCGGTTTGCGCTGCTTGGCCCGATCCGACGCGACTTTGGCTGTCGGGAAGTTCTGCGGGGGCGTGGTCGCAGCCGGTGGCGGAATGTCGGCGGCAGCAGGCATCTCAGATGCCAATTTCTGAGTGAGGACGGATTCTGCTTCAGCAGCCCTGATCGCAGCGACTGGTTCGGTCGCGGCTGCTACTTCGGTCAAGGCGGCAACGGCGCCAACGGCGGCGGGCATCGCCGGGACGACAGGTGTCGTCGGGGGCATTGTCGAGGCCGGACGTGCACGAGTTTCGGTGTCGCGCTCGGGAGCGACATCGGTTGGCAGGCTCGCAACGAGTGTGGTTGTTGCGGGCGACGGATTGCCCATCATCCGGTTCGACGCAGCAAGGGCTAGTTCGAACGTGGCGTGTGTGCCGATCGGCCCGGGTACTGCCGCATAGCGGCGGCCGCGGCGGTAGGTGACATCTTCCTTCGTTGGAGCGCGTACGATTTCGACATGCAACTTCGCGACGCCCTGCCGCGCGAAGCCAAGTCGCTCTGCCGCGGCGCGGGAGACGTCCAGCGTTCTGCTGCCCCAATATGGGCCCGCGTTATTGACCCGCAGGACGGCGGACTGCCGGGTTGCGGGGTTCCATGTCAGGATTACCGTGCCGTTCGGCAGCTTGGGGCTCGCAGCGTTATCGGGGGTGCCGGCGCGGAACCACTCGCCCGATGACGTCAGGTTCGACGGATTGTAGCGGTCCTTTTTGGGATCGTCGTAATGCGACGCGTGCAGGACCATCCGCTTTCCTACGGCGCGGCGAGTTTCGTCCAGCGTCATCACGCGATGGCATACGCGATAGAAGCAGTAAGTCTTGCCAGGGGTCTTGGCCTCTGCGGGCGAAACGGCGATCGGCCCGATGGGCCAGAACATCGCGAAGGCCGCTGCGGCGAGCGCAACCGCCGATGTCGCCGGGAGCCGTCGGGCCTGCAGGTCGGCAGGGGACTGGATAGGGCTCAGCATCGACTTCTCCTTGCTCGATCAATCGGCGATCCTTGCCGTGGCCGGAATGGTTACCGAACACACGAGACAGATGCCGTTGACAGCAAAGGAGGCTGGGGAAGCGACCCGTTAACGATCCTTTGGTTAACGAGTTGCGGCGCCAAGTCGCGGGGAGGCAGTAGGGGCAGGTCGCATTAACGATATGATTTTCAATAGTAACCAGCCGTTCTGAGCTTTTCCTTCAGGCCGGCGGCTGCTTCCTCTAGCCGCAGTTCGTCCGTGCACCGCAAGACGAGCTGCGTGACCGGTTTTCCGTCCCGTTGCGAAGGATAACTGCCCATCGATACGTCGGGAAACAGCTTCTGATGCGCGCCGAACATCTCGGCTATGGCGCCTTCCGGGTGGTTAAGATCGATCGCGTGCGAGATCATTTTGCGGCCGGTCTTCAGTCGTGGCGTCACGGCTTCGAGCATCGCCTGCATGATGTTGGGAACGCCGGCCATGGTGATGACGTTGCCCAGCATGAAGCCCGGCGCGACCGACACCTTGTTCTCGATCAGGTCAGCTCCAAAGGGAATGCGCGCCATTCGAAGGCGGCCCGGCGTGATCTCGCGGCCGCTCGCCTTGTAGTAGGGCAGGAGCAGGTCGAGCGCACGCTGGTCGACATCGATGCCGACGCCGAAGGCCTTGGCGATGCAGTCGGCGGTGATGTCGTCATGGGTGGGCCCGATGCCGCCCGTGGTGAAGACGTAGGTAAAGCGCGATCGCAGCGCGTTCACGGTGGCGACGATCTCGTCCTCGATATCAGGGATGATGCGGACCTCGCGGAGCTGGATGCCGACGGCCGTGCAGTGGTCCGCGATCCAGCCGATGTTCTTGTCCTTTGTCCGGCCGGACAGGATCTCATCGCCTATGACGAGGACGGCGGCTGTGACGATGTCCGGGGCGGCGTTGGATGCGGCGGCCATGGCTCATTCCTTCTGGTGCGCTTGCAACCAACCCATATGACGAAATTCGAAATTGGCCAACGCTCCTTCTGGCTGGCATGTCGGATGTGGAGGCCTGATCCTTGAACCCCGGCTAGCGGGATTGCGGTAAGGCGATCAGCTGCTGTTGCTGATTGTTTCCGGGCTTTTCGCGATTCAAGTACCTTTCACCCGTCAGGTGCAGGCGGGGTGGGGCATGAACGGGC
>CANJPN010000168.1 GCA_947475855.1 Bradyrhizobiaceae bacterium | reverse complement strand
TGCGACCGCCCTAACGCTTCGAGCGCCGCAATCTGCACGTCACTCGCCTTCACCGGAGATTTGCCCGCCATGTCCCGCCCCCGCGAATCAGTGCGAAGACAGAATCACATTCGAGATTCGTTGGTCAAGTTCATAGAGTCTGCTTAGCTTACGCTGGCGAGCACATGCGCCGCCGCGAGCGTCTATTCGATCTCCCCGTGCTTCCGGCTGCGCACATCCCAAGCGCGCTGACGAGTGCTGCCACCGTCGTTGCCCTCGGCACGACCTATGCCGCGCACGCACTTTACGGGTTCCTGGATTCCGGGCCGGCGTTCCTAGTTCTCGGCGCAATCGCATTGGGGGCGCTGGCGGCAGCTGCGGTGCATGGGCCAGCTCTCGCAGGCGTGGGGTTGCTGGGTGCATACGCAGCACCGGCGCTCGTATCTTCGAGCGTACCCAATCCGTGGCCGGTCGTCGTCTATCTCGGCGTGGTCGGTGCTGCGGCCTTCGGACTCGCGCGTTTGCGTGACTGGCTGTGGCTCGCGGGGGGCGTCGTTGCAGGCGCATTGTTGTGGACCGGCCTTCTCATGGCCCTCGACGATCGCGTCGCGCAGGACCTGCTTACGGCCGTCATGGCGCACGTTCTCGCGCAGCTCGGATTGGCTGCCTTTTTCATGGGGATCGAGCCACATTCCACAACAGCAGACTCGGATGCCGCGCCGGATTGGATCGGACATGCCGCGCTGCTGATGCTGGTGCTCATTGGCATCGTGGTGATGTTCAGCGACAGCGCGGATCCGGCTCGCGCGCAGGCGTTTGCCCTGATCTCGATTGCGATCCTCGTGACGACCGGCTTCTCGGCTGCGCCTGTTGCAGGTGCGATGCTGATGGCTGGCCTCGTGGCCGTCGCCGTCATGCTGCACTGGAAGGGCTTGAAGGTTCCTCCGTCTGACATGCCGTACTATCTGCGGCAGTTCCAGCAAGCGCTGTTCTTGCCGGAGCGAATCGACGCTTTCCTTACTTTCGCGACTTTCGTTCCGTTGGCGATTGCGGCTGCGGCTGCGCGTCGTCTCATGCGCGGCGCGGCATTGCCAATCAGAACGGCTTCCTGCCTGGCAGCGGCAGCGACGCTACCGCCTCTCGCAGCGCTTGTGATCGCGTATTTGCGCGTGACGCAGTTCGACCAATCGATCCGCTTCGCGGCGGCGGGCGTCTTGCTCTCCGCTTTGTTTGCGATCGGCGCGGAGATCTTCCAGCGCGCAGAATCGCGCGCCGCAACGCTTGCCCTGCGACTAGGGACAGGGTCGCTTGCCGCCGCGTCAATCGCAGCGCTAGCCCTGGCGATGACGTGCGGGCTCGAGCGCGGCTATCTCACCGTGGCGTTTGCGCTCGCAGCCCTCGGCACGGCGTTCGTGGCTGTGCGGCGTGACATTCCGGTGCTGCGTTATGCGGTGGTCGCGCTTGGCATGATCGTGCTGGCTCGTGTCGCGTGGCATCCGCGGATCATGGGGGCGTCGGCAGGCGCCACGCCGATCTTCAACTGGCTGCTTTTCGGCTACGGCGTGCCTGCGGCATCGTTCGCGCTCGCTGCGCGCTTGCTCGGCTCCCGCACCGACGACATCTCTGTCCGGCTCTGCGACGGCCTCGCGGTGTTGTTTTCGGCATTGCTCGTCGGCTACGAAATCCGTCACCTGCTGCACGGCGGCGATCCGTTGTACGAGGGTTCGAGCCACGTCGAGATGGGATTGCAGACGACGGCGAGCCTCGGACTGTCCTATGTGCTGGCGCGGCTCGATCTCGCACGAGGCAATCCGGTCTTCCGGTGGGGTTCGATCGTATTGGGCTGCATCGCGGCGGCGGTCGCGTTCGTCGGTCTAGGATTCGATCAGAACCCGTTGTTCTCGCGGCAAGCCATCCAAGGCGCACCTTGGATCAGTTCGCTGTCGATCGCCTATCTGATGCCCGGCGCCATGGCCGTGCTGGCGGCGCGAGCAGCACGCGACGTGCGCCCAGCATGGTACGTCAACATGATCGCGATGCTGGCCGTCGCTTTATTGCTCGCCTTCGTGACGCTGGAAGTACGCCATATGTTCCAGGGACCGGTGATCCACTGGTGGCGACGCACGGGAGGTGCAGAGCAGTGGGCCTACTCGGTGGCATGGCTCGCCCTCGGACTTGCATTTCTCGCCTACGGCGTTGCATTCCGCTCGAAGCCGGCGCGGCTCGCCTCCGCCGCGCTCGTCGTGCTGTCGGTACTGAAAGTGTTCCTGCTCGATATGCAGGGGCTTACCGGGCTGTGGCGCGCTCTATCGTTCATCAGCCTTGGTGTCGTGCTGATCGGCATCGGGCTCGTGTATCAGCGGCTGCTGTTCCAGCACAGCGCAGGAGCGAGAGGACAAGACAACGCGGCTCCGCCGCCTTCCGCATAGAATAGGGCATCAAAGATCGTTCAGATCGACGCCGCGTTCCTTGAGGGCTTTTTCGGCGGTGCGGAAAGCATCGAGGCCGGCGGGGACGCCGCAATATGTAGCCGCATGCATAAGCACTTCCTGGACCTCGGATACCGTGCAGCCGTTGTCGAGGGCCGCGGCGACGTGCATGCCGAGTTCATGCTGGCGATTGAGCGCGGTCAACAGTGCAATGCACAGCATGCTGCGCGTCTTCATCGGGAGACCCGGGCGTGACCATGCCGTGCCCCAACAGGATTCGGTTGTGAACTCCTGCATCGGCATCATGAACTTGTTGGTGTTGGCCATCGAGCGCTCGACGTGCGCCTCGCCAAGCACCTGCTTGCGCAGCTCGAGGCCTTTCGGGAAGCGGTCGGTCATATCGCAATCTCCATCAGCATCAGCGTGTCGTGGATGGTCCGCCTGAGTTTACCCCGGACACTGATCCGGGGCGGACCATGACGGAAAACAAGAAGTTCGCAGCGAAATCAGGCAGCCTGATCGGCGATACGGGCCAGGGCTTCTTCGCAACCCAGCGCGACCATCATGTCGCCGACGGGCGGAGAGACGGTGCTGCCTGTGAGGGCGGCGCGCAGGGGCTGGGCGATCTGGCCGAGCTTCTTGCCCGCCTGCTCGGCGTAGGCGCGGATGATGCCGTCGAGGGTCGGTGCGTCCCACGTCGCGGCGGTCGCAAATTCGGCGGCGAGTGATTTCAGCGTCGCCTTGGCGTCGGTGTCGAGGATCTTGGCGGCCTTTTCCTCGAGTTTAAGCGGGCGCGTGGCGAGGAGGAAAGCGGCACCTGCGGGGATGTCCTTCAAAGTCTTCGCACGCTCCATCAGGGCGGGCAGGATCGCGTCGAGCGTGTCCCAGCCGACGCGGTCGAGCTCGGCCTTCGTCACGGCGCCGTTCTCCATTTCGGGAAGCGCTTCCTGAAGGCGCGCCTTGATCTGGGCGGGCGAGGACTTGCGGATGTAGTGGCCGTTGAGGTCGGCGAGCTTGGCGAAGTCGAACCGCGCGGCGCTCTTACCGATGCCGTCGAGTTCGAACCACTCGACCATCTGCTCGGTCGACATGATCTCGTCGTTGCCGTGACTCCAGCCGAGGCGCACAAGGTAGTTGCGCAACGCGACCGGCAGATAGCCCATGGCGCGGTACTCGTCGGTGCCTTGTGCGCCATGGCGCTTCGACAGCTTGGCGCCGTCGGGGCCGTGGATCAGCGGCACATGCGCCCACACCGGCACGTCCCAGCCGCAGGCGAGATAGACCTGGGTCTGGCGACTCGCGTTATTGAGATGGTCGGCGCCGCGGATCACATGCGTGACGCCCATGTCGTGGTCGTCGACGACGACGGCGAAGTTGTAGGTCGGCGCGCCGTCGCTGCGGACGATGATCATGTCGTCGAGTTGGGTATTCTGGACGACGACGCGGCCGGCGACCTTGTCCTCGACGATGGTTTCGCCCTCCCGGGGCGCGCGCAGGCGGATGGCGGGCGTGACGCCGGCGGGGGCTTCCTTGGGGTCGCGGTCGCGCCAGGGGCTCTGGATGGTCTGAGGTCCACGCGGTGCGCGCTTCTCTTCCCTGGCGAGCGCGCGCTCTGCGTCGATCGCGCCGCGCATCGCTTCCAGGTCGGCTGTCGTCAGGTAACAATTGTAGGCCTTACCCTCAGCAAGAAGCTGCCGGGCGACCTCGCGATGGCGGTCCGCTCGCGCGAACTGGAACAGCGGCTCGCCGTGCCAGTCGAGTTCCAGCCAGCGCAGCGAATTCAGGATCGCATCTACGTGCTCCTGCTTGGAGCGCTCGCGGTCGGTGTCCTCGATGCGCAGCAGGAACCTGCCGCCGGTGTGCTTGGCGTAGAGCCAGTTGAACAGGGCCGTTCGGGCGCCGCCGATGTGAAGCGTGCCGGTGGGCGAAGGAGCAAAGCGAGTAACGACGGGTTTTTGCATGTGAATTCAGAGGGGTCATGTGGTTAAGACGGGTTGGCGGGCGGTGTAGCACGGGAGAGCGCGGGCGTCTTGTTCCGGCTGCGGGCGTGTGATGAGGGGCAAAAGACAGCTTTGTTACCCCCGGAATTGAAAAACGGGGGTAACGACACGTTACGTGAATGTCTCCGGCGATACCCTCGATAGGGCAGAACGAGCACGAAAGCCGCTGAGGAAGCGCTGAGGGTTGGCAAACGTACCCGTTTCCAGTACGGCGCGCTATGCAGGCGCCTCACCAGGACAAGCGATCATGACGACCGAGAACGACACCCGCGAGCCAGGATCCGATTTCATCAGGGACATCGTCCAGGAAGATCTCGCGCAAGGCCGGCACAAGACGGTCGTGACCCGCTTTCCACCAGAGCCCAACGGCTTCCTGCATATCGGGCATGCCAAGTCGATCTGCCTCAACTTCGGGATCGCCCAGGAGTTCGGCGGCAGGTGTCATCTTCGAATGGACGACACCAATCCCACAAAGGAAGAGCAACTCTACATCGACGCGATCCAGAAGGACGTCCAGTGGCTGGGCTTCGACTGGGGCACACATTTCCATCACGCGTCCGACTATTTCGAGCAGCTCTACGGGTGGGCCGAAGGGCTGATAAAGGCGGGCAAAGCCTATGTGGACGACCAAAGCCCGGACGAAATGCGCGCGACCCGAGGCACGCTGACAGAGCCCGGTAAAAACAGTCCGTTCCGCGACCGGACGGTGGACGAAAATCTCGATCTTTTCCGGCGCATGCGCGCGGGCGAGTTCCCGAACGGTGCCCGCGTGCTGCGCACCAAGATCGATATGTCCTCGGGCAACATCAACATGCGCGATCCCGTGCTTTATCGCATCTTGCATTCCACGCACCCACGCACCGGCGATACGTGGAAGATCTACCCGAGCTATGACTATGCACATGGCCAGTCCGATGCGATCGAGGGCATCACCCATTCTATCTGTACGCTCGAGTTCGCCGATCACCGGCCACTTTACGAATGGTTCCTAGCCAACCTGCCGGTGCCTGCGCAGCCCCGGCAATATGAGTTCGCGCGGCTCAACATCAACGGGATGATCCTGTCGAAGCGTGTTCTGACGCAGCTCGTGCGAGACAAGCACGTGTCTGCCTGGGACGACCCGCGCATGCCGACTATCGCAGGCCTGCGCCGCCGCGGCGTTCCGCCGGAAGCCTTGCGAGATTTCGTGAAGCGGATCGGTGTCGCCAAGGCGAACTCGATCGTCGGTGCGGACATCCTCGAATTCTCCATCCGCGAAGTGCTGAACAAGAATTCGCCGCGCCGGATGGCGGTGCTGCGCCCGTTGAAGGTCGTGATCGAGAACTATCCGGAAGGTCAGACCGAGGAGATGGATGCCGTCAACCATCCGGACGATGCTGCGGCGGGCACGCGCAAGGTGCGTTTTGGCCGGGAGCTCTGGATCGAGCACGATGACTTCATGGAGAACCCACCGAAGAAGTTCTTTCGGCTGTCGCCGGGCACCGAGGTCCGGCTGCGTTACGCGTATTTCTTGAGCTGCAAGAGCGTCGTGAAAAACGACAAGGGTGAAGTGGTCGAGCTGCGCTGCACTTATGATCCCCAGACGAAGGGCGGCAACACGCCGCCAGACGGGCGCAAGGTGAAGGCGACGCTGCACTGGGTGTCGGCAGCGGACGCTTTGAAAGCGGAGGTGCGCCTCTACGAGCCGTTGTTCATGTCGGAGGCACCCGATGCGGGCAACTTCGCGGCGGACCTCAATCCGAAGTCGCTGGAAGTGATTACGGACGCACGGCTGGAGCCGGCGCTGGCAGGCGACCAAACCGCGGTGCAATTCGAGCGGTTAGGATATTTCTGTCCGGATACGGACAGCAAGCCCGGCGCGCTGGTATTTAACCGCACAGTCGGCCTCCGCGATACCTTCGCCAAGGAGGTAAAGGGCGGAGGGAAGAAGTAGAAGAGAGGCGACTAGCTGGTTTCCAGGCTTCAGGCTTTGGCGCGAAGCAATGGAATTTGCTTCGAACTAAGTCTAGCTTGTCATCAACGACAAACGCCGCCGCAGGGAGATCCCCCATGAACTACACCAAGTCCGAGGCCAAGGCTGCATCGCGCGCTGCATTCCGGGGCGTGGTTGCGGCGATAACGACGCCGTTCAAAGAGGACCTGTCAGTAGACGAGGCGGGTATTCGCCACAACATGCGGCACCTGACACAGAACCTCAAAGTGAATGGCGTTTTCTGCACTGGAGTGATGGGCGAATTCTGGTCGCTGACCAAGGAGGAGCGCAAGCGGATCGTCGAAATCGTCTGCGAAGAAGCGAAAGGCCGGTGCACGGTGATCGCGCACACAGGCCATCACTCCGCGCACGAGACGATCGAGCTGACAAAGCATGCGGAGGCTGCGGGCGCCGACTTCTCGATCCTGATGACGCCCTACTATCCGACCGCCAGCGAGGCGATGGTGTTCGAGTGGTTCAAGTATGTGGCGGACCGCGTCGATATCGGCATCTGGATGTTCGACACGCCATTCTCTAACACACCGCAACTTTCACCCGACCTAACGGCACGTATCGCGGGCCTCACCAACATTTGCGGTGCGAAGATTGCCCGACCAGTCGAGCACTACGCTGCGGTCCGCAAACTGGTCGGCGACGAGATCGTACTGTCCAGCCCGATCGAGGGTGAATTCCTGCACATGATCAGGGATCACGGCCAACGGGTACACCAGTCCTCTGCTTCGCCTTATCTGCTGCAATCCTCGAACCGCCAGCCGATCCGCGAATACACGGAGTTGGCGCTCGCAGGCAAATTCGCCGAAGCGCAGCCGATCTCCGACAGCCTGAAAGCAGCGCGCGCGGTTGGCCGCAAGTGGACGGTCGAGCCGTTCCACAACCACAAACTGCTACCGATCGCGGCAATCAAGGCGTGGAGCGAGCTGCAGGGAATGATTGGCGGCCCGGTTCGCCCTCCGCTCCCTCAAATCACCAGTGCTGAACGCACCCAGCTTCGCGCAGATGTGGAAACAACCGGCGTAGTCAACGGCACGCGCCGCGCGGCGGCGGAGTAGGGCTCGCACAATTTCGAGAGGGAAGACCCCGCTGCAGAACGCCGGGGGCGGCAAGCTACAAGAGGGAACTTCATGCTCAAGTTGCAGGCCCTGGTCCTGTCCACGCTTTGCTCGCTTCTTGCGCCTGTGGCTGCCGCCCAGGGCCATGCCTGGCCTACGCAGCAGATCAAGATCATCGTGCCTCTAGCGGCCGGCAGCGTGACCGACATCTTGTCGCGCGCGCTGTCGGACCGGCTTGGCCAAGCATGGGGCCAGACCGTCATTGTCGAGAACCGGCCGGGGATCGCAGGTACCGCGAGCGTAGCCAAAGGAACGAACGACAATCATACGCTTCTCATGACCTCGAACGGTCATGCGGTACTCGGCGTAATGAACAAGAACCTGTCGTTCGATCCGCTGGCGGATTTCATAGGCGTATCGCAGGTCGCGTCAGTGCCGTTCGTGCTCATCGCGTCGCCTAGCTTCGAGGTGAAATCACTCTCGGAGCTGATCGCGGCGGCCAAAGCTCAGCCCGGCAAGCTCAACTTCGCATCGCCGGGACTCGGCACCAGCGCGCACATCCTGTCCGAGCTGTTCAAGAACGCAGCGGGGATCGAAGTCGTCATGGTCCCTTACAAGGGTGCGCCCGATGCCCACATGAGCGTACTGCGCGGCGACGCGCAGATGTTCTTCTCAGCCGTGAACATCGGCATTGAGTACATCGCGGCCGGAAAGGTGCGACCGATCGCAATCGCATCACGAGTGCGGCATCCCCAGCTCGCCGCACTACCGACGATCGCGGAGGCGGGCGTGCCCGGCTTCACCTACGATGCCTGGTTCGGGCTGCTCGCGCCGTCTTCGACGCCACGCCCGATCGTGGAGCGGATCGGGCGGGATGTCGCGGCGGTGGTCGGCGATGCCGACGTCAAGGCGAGCTTCGACAAGCAGGGCCTCGTGCCGGCCGTCGCAGGGCCGGAGCAATTCGACCGCACGTTGCGCGCCGATACCGAGCGTTACAGCAAGCTTTTCCGCGAGATCGGACTTGGGGCGAAGTGATCCGCTTGCCGGTGGCGGCGGGATGGATTAGCCCCCATCCCATTCCCTTCCCCACGAGGGGGAGTTGTACTCGTCCTGGCGGATGCAGCTTCACAGCCTTGGCGCATCCGCGCTGGGAACGGGACTTCAATAGTGGATGCTGCCCTTGGCACCACCGCCGACGGCGATGCTGTCGCCATTGATCGAAACGGAGCGCGGCGAGCACAGGAACGCGATCACGTCCGCGACCTCTTCTGCGTCGACGATGCGGCCCAGCGTGTTCTTCGAACCCATCTGCTTTTCGATCTCCTGGATCGAGACTTTCTGCGTGGCCGCCGCGCGCTCGAACACGCCCGCGGATTTCTCGGTGCGCGTGGTCGCGGGATGAACACAGGTGACATTGATGCCGAAAGGACCAAGCTCGTCGGCAAGATTCTTGGTCAGGGCCGAGACGGATACGTTGCGGACGCTGCCGACGATATTGCCCGTCGTCCGTGCGGCGAGGCCGGATATGTTGACGATGCGGCCCCAGCCGTTCTTCTTCATGAACGGAGTCACCTCGCGCGCGGTTCGCAAATAACCCATCACCTTGGTGTTCATCTCGGTCATGAACAGCTCGTAAGTGGTGTCCGCTAGACCTGGAGGCTTGCCGGATTGGCCACCGGGATTGGCCGCGGCGTTCACGAGGATATCGATGCGGCCGAACGTGGACGCGGCAATCGACACCATTTCGCGAACCTTGGCATCGTTGGCGGTGTCGGTCTGCAACGAGAGAACACGGCGGCCGGTCTCGTTGGCGATCTCGGTGGCGGCGGCATTGAGGGCAGCCATGTTGCGGGCGGCGATCGCCACGTCCACACCCTCGCGTGCGAGTTGACGTGCGACGGCCTTGCCAATCCCCAGACTCCCGCCCGAAACGATTGCAGTCTTGCCTTGCAATCTCAAATCCATCGTCTCTGCCCCATCAAGAACTTCTTGTTCTCGTTACCTCTAGCGCGGACGGCCAGGGATCGCCAGGGGAGCTGGGAACGCCATCCGGGCTCGAAAGCGAATGCCGGGTCGATCTTGCCACTGAGCCTTCGAGGCCCTACGTTCCGGCCATTCCGTTTACCTTCGATCCTCAAACCCAATCCGGAGCTTCCTCATGGCCTTCACCCTGCCCCCGCTTCCATACGCATACGACGCGCTCGCGCCGTACATGTCCAAAGAGACCCTCGAGTTCCACCACGACAAGCACCACAACGCCTATGTCGTGGCCGGCAACACGCTCGCCGGGGACGGTACAAAGTACGCCGGCAAGTCGATCGAGGACATCTGCAAGGAAGCCTTCGCAGGCAAGGACCAGCCGGTCGTCAATCAGATCGGCCAGCACTATAACCACATCCATTTCTGGAACTGGATGAAGCCCAACGGCGGCGGCAAGAAGCTGCCGGGCAAGCTAGAGAGCCTCGTCACGGCTTATGGCGGTTACGACAAGTTGCGGACGGACTTCGTCCAAGCCGGCGTGACACAGTTCGGTTCGGGCTGGTGCTGGCTCGTGATCGACAAAGACGGCAAGCTGGCCACCGCCAAGACGCCGAATGGCGAGAACCCGCTGATGCACGGTCAGAAGCCGATCCTGGGCTGCGACGTGTGGGAACACAGCTACTATATCGACTATCGCAACCTGCGCCCGAAGTATCTCGAGGCTTTCTTCGACAACCTCGTGAACTGGGAACACGTTGAGAAGATGATGGGCTGAGGTCATCAGCCAAAAACTTTTCGACGTACGCCTAACAGCGGGAGCCGGAGCCTTGTTGCAAGGTTCCGGCTTTCGTCATCAAGGCTTATAGCAATGTTCCGAATTGCCGACGATCTGACTTGGTGCAAAGGTCGTTCTCTCAAGATGTCGGGACCAGACGGTGGAGGAAAGATGATCTCGTACTTGCGACTGTTGCCGGCAATCGCCTTGGCTCTACTGATTGGTCTGCCGTCGATGGCCGCCGCGCAGGCTTGGCCAACACGCACGGTGAAGTTCTTCGTGCCGCTCGGTCCCAGCTCAGGTGCCGATATCACCGCTCGCCTGCTGGCTGAACGGCTGCAGACGAAGTGGGGACAAGCGGTAACCGTGGAAAACCGGGCCGGCGGTGACGGCATGGTCGGGATCACGGCGTTCCTCAGCGCCAACGACGATCACACACTGCTGTTTGGCCCGACCGCGACCTACACGGCGCACCCCTACACACGCGCCTCAGTCCCCTACAACGCCGATGACATAATCCCGCTCGTGCGCACCTCCGTCACGGTGGTAACGATCGCAGTTCCGACCGCGCTCGGTGTCAATTCACTCAAAGAACTCGTCGAACTCGCAAAGAAAGAGCCGGGCAAGCTGAACTGGGCGGCCGTCACGGGCCTCAACGAGTACCAGTTCATGGCATTCGTGAAGTCTGCCGGCATCGACATGGTGCGCGTACCCTACCGCGACCTCAATCAAGCCGTGACCGACCTGAGTGAAGGCCGCATCCAGGCTTATTCATCTGCCTATGCAACGGCCCGGCCGGCCGTAGAAGGCGGCAAGATCAAGCTGCTGGGGCTGACCAACACCACCCGGGCGCCAATGCTGCCGGGCATCCCGACCTCGCGCGAGGCCGGTTATCCCGCGCTCGAGTT
>CANJPN010000167.1 GCA_947475855.1 Bradyrhizobiaceae bacterium | reverse complement strand
ACGTCCAGGGCAAGCCGGCTCTACGCGCTGAAATGCAAGAGAGATCCGGCCGCAATACTGTACCCCAGATCTGGATCGGCGACCGCCACGTCGGCGGTTGCGACGATCTCTACGCGCTCGAGGCCGAAGGCGGTCTGGACCTCCTTCTTTCGAACTGATCGGCAACCTGATCCGGCGACGCCGCTCCCTTCGTCCACCGAATTGGCATACATTGATCGCAGCCTGTGGCTACCAAACGCCCGGGGCCCGCTGCAGGGAATGACCTGAAATGATCCGCTACCGCCTCGTCTGCAACAAAAAGCACGAATTCGAGTCCTGGTTCGGCTCGAGCAGCGCATTCGACCGTTTGGCCAAGAAGGGCCAGGTCGAATGCCCGGAGTGCGGCTCCAAAAAGGTCACGAAGGCAATGATGTCGCCGGGCGTCGCCACTCGCAACCGCTCCAAGGAGAGCCGCGAAGTTGCCGTCCCCGTCGAACAGACACCGGCCGTTCCTGCCCCTGCGCCGAGCCCCGAAATGGTTCAACGCGCAGAGATGCAGCGCCAATTTCTGGACTTGATGCGTCAGGTCCGGGCCGAAGTCGAACAGAAGGCGGAGTACGTCGGCCCGAAGTTCGCCGATGAGGCGCGCAAGATCCACCACAAGGAAGCCGAATCCAGAGGCATCTGGGGAGAAGCGACGCTCGACGAGGCCCGCGAGTTGGCCGAGGACGGTATCGATTGTCTACCGCTTCCCCGCCTGCCCGAAGATAGCAACTAACTCTCCGCCCGCGGCCATTGCCGTTCTCAGCAGTTCGTACCTGCCAGCCGCGCCAGCAACGACCCGCATACCTGTGCGATGTTGCCTTCGGAGATATCGCCGGAAACCTGCGCAGGGTTGACGATCACATCGATCGTCCCACGCCGCGTCTCGAGCAAAATCCAATAGTAGGGCTCGCGGGTCGCTGGATTGATATGACGGATCGCACGCCGCACGGTGCCCGTAGCGAGCCCCAGCGTAATCGGACTCTGCCGGTAGGAAAACTTCACCTCGGGCACGTCAGCTTCTGAAACCGGATTGATGGACCCCTCGCGGATGCGCCGGTTGCTCGGCGTCTCACGAATGTAAGTCGCCACGTCCCGGTGGGCCCACACGGCATGAGCAAAACAAACGATTTGCGCCGTCGTCTCATAAGGCGGCGTGCGCAATGGTTGCAACCCATAGGGTGCCAACTCCAGCACAATTACCTGCTCCCGGCCACCGCCCGGCGGCGCCGGCAGCCACGCCATACACGAACCCTCGAGCGGATTGATGCGATCGAGTGAAAGATAGCGCCCAATCTTGATGGGGCAGCTCGACAACCCACGGTGGAACGGGGTAACGGCAATAGGGCGCTCGGAAAGCGGAAGCTCGGATTGCTCGGATCGGGCGCTTCTCGTGGCTGCCTGCCGCGCTGGATAGTGAAACCAGAGCTCCGCGCCCTGTTGCGATCGCCATAGGCGATAGTTTCCCTTCGACGCTCCCACGAGCTTCGACTTCTTCGCGGCCAGCATCTCGATCAGCGAGATCATCTCCGCTGTCCATTCGGATGCAAAACCCAACGCATGCAAACGCGTACTCATCCACCCCGCTCCAATGGAACGTTGAACGACGGCCCGCCAGGAGCTGTCACGATGTGCTGAGACATTATTCGCAGGCTCGAACGGCAATTCCTAGGCCGCAAAAGACACGGAACTAGAAAAAACGAATTCGTGTATCTATTTTACTCCAATCAGAGCAGAAAAATTATTCAACATCACCGCTATACACGTGGATCGAAAAAGACGCAGAGTTGTAATTGAAAATCCGGCGATCTAAATCAAAATGGAAATTGCGCGCCCTGAGTGCCGCCGTGGAACGTCGTCCGGTCGTACTCGCGTTGCCGTTTTTCACCCCGGCTCATCACCTCGTCGACGACGCGAATGCTGTCCGTGTTGAGCCCATCGCAACCGACTTCTGAAGCCAACCCCACGAGTTCGGTCTCGATCTCGCGCGCTACCTCGTGGGCAATCGAACCGTGCCCCTTCTCATGCAACGTGAGCCCGGCAATATAGCGATCCCACTTGTCCTTGAGGCGTCCCGGTGCGATGTCCCGGTCGGCCCACTTCGGCAGCGTATAGGCCACGTTGACGGTCGACACCACCCCGCCGATCCGGCAGCGATTGGCCTCCTGCTCGAAACAAGCGCGCCATTCGATATGCCAATCGGTCTGCCCCGTGAACCGGCGCTCGCGTCCCTCGAAGTCCGTCGATACGAGCAACCTCTGTCGCAGCGATGTGCTTGCCGCGTCAGCCCGTGCGCCGAAGAATTCGTAAGTGCGGATACTTTCGACCAGGTTGACGCTCGACGTGCACAAACTCGGCACAAGCCCAGCCCCAGGCGGCGGGTCGACTGGAGCGTTGGCCGCAATGCGTCCGCTTTCCGCCAATGACAGCAGAACAATCAGTCCAATCGCACTGAAAGACGCTTCGAGCCGCACGACGCGATACCAGAATAGCCAAGCCCAAGATGGCATTCAGCATAGCGCGGCCGCGCTAAGGCTGCGTTAGCAAACCCCGCCAGGAAGCACCCACATTCACATTGTGCTGAACAACCCGTAAACGGCTGTTTCAACGCCCCGGCAGAACGAGGACCTGTGGCTTTTCCGGCAGCGTCGCCCGCGAGATCGTCACGCGCGGCACAGGGCTCTCGACCACCTCGAAATCCTGCCGGATTCGCCGCAGGAATCGCTCCAGCCCGTAAGAGCTGAACATGTGCATCGGGATCATCAGACGCGCCTTCAACGTCTTCAGCACTTCCGCCATGCCGTCTAGATCGAGCGTGTAGCCACCATCGACGGGCACCAGCAACACGTCCATCTGCCCGATCTGCCCGAGCTGTTGCACCGTCAGAGTATGATGCAGATGTCCCAGGTGCGCGATACAAAGGCCCGCGATTTCGAACACGAACACCGAATTGCCGAACTCGCGCGTTCCCCCGGCGAAGTCGCGGATGTTGGTCGAAATGTTCCGGACGTGCACATCACCGACCTTGAGGTCGTGCTCCGCTGGTCCACCGCGCGGATTCCAGCCAGGAAGCACATGCTTGATACGCGGATCAGGCGCCGTCGTAAAATGACTGTCGTGCGCGATGTTCATCGTGATGATGTCCGGAACCACCTGTGGCCGGACGTAGTCGTTGTAGTCGGTCACGATGCGGATGCCCTGCGGGCTTTCGATGAGAAACGTCGCGTGCCCGATGAACGTGATGCCTACGCTTCCCTGCGCCTTCTGTGCGAGCTTCATGCCCACGGGCTGTACCAGGGAGCGCGACGGAGCATTTGCTAGTCCGACACACTGCTGGGAAAACGCGGGTTTCATGGCGAACAAGAGTACCGCTCCCGCGGCCCAAGCGATCCGGAGGGCACGCCTCACGCAGCCACCCGCGATATCAGTCCGGCAATGGGAGATAAGCCTCACGAAAGCCTCCGATCATCCTTCTGAGCGCAGGATCATACCCCGGCCTCGGCGAGCCGGCCAAGACACGGGCCCGAATTCTCGCGGGAACGTGAACGAGTTGGCCATTCTCAGAACTCAGCAAGCTTTGACAGGACCACCGAGCAAGCGCGGCAGCACGATGCTCGCGGCAAACAACGCAACGCAGCATCCGATCATCACACCCACCGCCGTAAATCCAGCTCCTGCCTTCACCGCAAGCACCGACACCACGACGCCGCCTAGCTGCTGCAACAGCCCAAGCCATGCTGACGCCTGTCCCGCCATGTGCGGAAACGGGCGCATCACGATCTGCAGCGCATTTGAATGGGTAAAACCGAGCCCAAGATAGAATGGCAGGATCAAGATCAGCGTCGACAACGGCCCGGGATTGGCGCGCGACAACGCAATGTAGCCGCCAATCGCACCCACCAGCATCAGTGGCGCACCGATCGACACGAGGCGCTCCGGCGCCATACGACCCGCGAGCCGTGCCGAGATCAGCGAACCTCCCATATAGCCGAGCGATCCGAGCCCAAGCACCGCGGCTGCGCCCGTGGTCGAAAATCCGAGCACGTCGATCATCAGGAACGGCGACGTCGAAATCCACGTAAACAAAGCGCTGTAGAGCAACATCGTAATGGTGGCGCCGTAGATGAAGCGCGGATGCGTCAACACCTCGCGTGCGGCGGCGAAAGGCGTTGGCACCACCGCACCGGATATCGTCGGTGGCCGCGTCTCTGGCAACCGCAGCATGATCGCCGCCAGCAGCACAAACCCATAGATGAACAGCAACCCCATCGCCATGCGCCACCCACCCCAGGCAGCCGCGGCAGCACCGATGAAGGGCGCAGTCAAAGGCGACAACGCCGCCAGAGCATTGACCAGCGAATAGACCCTGGCCGCCTTGTCCGGCGTCACGACGTCCCGCACGATCGCCCGCCCCAGAATCGGGCACACCGCTATCACCAGTCCTTGTACGAACCGGCATGCTGTCAACACTTCCAGGCTGCGCGACAGAACCACCATCAGCGTCGCCAGCAAGAAGGCGATTGCCCCACAAACAGCTACCGGCCGCCGACCATAGCGATCCGCGAACACGCCGACGAACAGATGCGCCACCCCGAAGCC
The DNA here is from genome assembly GCA_947475855.1 of Bradyrhizobiaceae bacterium. Classification (GTDB taxonomy): domain Bacteria; phylum Pseudomonadota; class Alphaproteobacteria; order Rhizobiales; family Hyphomicrobiaceae; genus CAMDPA01. The sequence goes on along the minus strand of CANJPN010000167.1, from coordinate 6,515 downwards.
GAGCGCGAACGCAGCCATGCTCGTGTGCGTCGCTGCCAGGGTCGCACCGAAGTCCCGCGAAATCGCAGGCATCACGATGAGATAGATGTCGGTCGCCATCGGCATCAGCCCGCTGAAGGCCGCCGCAAAAGCGATCAAGGTCGATTGTTTGACGCTGGCCGCGCCTGACGTGGACATCCAAACGTCTTCGGCGAGGTTCGCGCGGAACGCAAGCTATCCTTGCACGAAACCGGGCAGCAACGGCTGGCACCTGAACCAAGCCTTGCGCCTTGAGCATAGCTACTCGGGCTTACCGACCCGGTAGAGCCCAACATCGACGACACCCCGCTCGAATCCGGCAGCGCAGTAAGAAAGGTAATAGTCCCACATCCGCCGGAACCGATCATCGTAGCCAAGTTGCCGGATTCGCGGCCACGCGGCGTGAAAGCGCTCGCGCCAAGCATGGAGCGTAAGCGCATAGCTCGGGCCGAATCGCTCCACGACTTCGAACGAAAGTCCGTTATCGTGAGCCTGCCTCCGCATCGCCTCGATCGTCGGCAGGCTTCCGCCTGGAAAAATGTATCTCTGGATGAAATCGGGCGTAACTCGATAGTCCCGGTAAAAGCGCTCCGGAATCGTGATCGCCTGGAGCACACCTACTCCCCCCGGCGCCAACCGCTCCGCCACCACGCGGAAGTACTCGGGCCAGTGCGCCTCGCCGACCGCTTCGATCATCTCGATCGACGCGATCCGGTCGAACGATCCCGTAATGTCGCGATAATCGAGAAAGCGCACATCGGCATTCGCGGCCAGACCCGCGTTCTCGATCCGCTCCCGCGTCCAACCGAATTGTTCCGACGAGATCGTGATACCCGTGGCAACAGCACCGCGGCGCGCCGCAGCTTCGATGAAGCTGCCCCATCCGCACCCGATCTCGAGCAACCGATGTCCGCGCAGCAAGCCCAACGCCTCGATGATGCGAGTTATCTTTGCAGCTTGCGCAACTTCAAGCGACGTCGACGACGATGCATGAATGCCGCTCGAATATGTCATCCCTTCATCCAGCCAGAGCCGGTAGAAGTCGTTGCCGAGATCGTAGTGCGCAGCAATGTTCCGCCGGCTACCGGTCCGCGTATTGTCCCGCCAACGATGAAAGTTGCGATCCGCCCGACTCGCACGCGCCAGCAGTTTTCCAGCACCCGTAAACATCGCCTCGTTGTCGAGAACGAAGTGGAAAAACGCATGAAGGTCGGAAACCTCGACGCTGCCGTCCATATAGGCCTCGGCGAACCCGAGCTTGCCGCGCGACACCGCGTTGAACAGAGCACCGTAGGCTGTAAAGCCGACGCAAACCTCACGGCCCGGAGATCTACCGGCGAAACTGGCGCTAGCGCCGCCAGGCGCCGTCACGAAGATCCGCCCGGATTGCAGACGCCCAGCCAACAATCCCACGATCGCGAGAAAGGCCCGGTCACGCCATGTCGGACTAGCATTCCGAACCTGGACGGAACCTTCTTGTGCAGCCCCCCTCGACGGGCCCGATGTCAGGCGCCGGTCACGCATGGAGCTTCGACGCCGAATCAATCGAGCCGCCCGGGCCAACAACCGTAAGCGAATACCTCGGCGACACATGACGCGGCACGAGCGGCACGCCCTTGGTCCATAGCCGCGCAGCTTCCAGATGGATGCCGCCCACCACCTTAAGCGTCATCAGCGGATGGGCCACCAGCGCAGCCCAGAGGCCACCGCTCGTCAAAGGCGTACGTCGCCCTTGGAACCGCGCGTTGAGCACCGCGCCGTGCTCGTCATGCAACGTGATCCCGACGAAAACATCGTCCACGTTTTCGCCGGGTGGCCTGATTGAAAACGTGTAGCGCCCCTCGGCATTCGTGAACGGCGATACATGCATTTCCTTGACGCACGACTGCCGCACGACCGGGCCGCCGCCAAGCGCCACCGGGATCACGTAGCTCTTGCGCTCGCCGAACGTATTGTTCACCTCGTAGACGATGACGCCAGGGGCCTCATCGCCGGCCGAACAGAAATAGACACTGAGCGGGTTGAACACGTAACCGAGGATTCGCGGGTAGCAAAGAATCTGAACGCGCTCACCAAAGCGAGCAAGGCCAGCCGCCGCTAGCACGCCGCGGACATGATCGCCAACCGGCACGCCGTCGCCCGCACCATGGTCACGATCATGGAAGCTCGCCCAATTGAACCGATTGCGCGAAAAACCACGGACCGTGCTCGCCACGGCGTCGATATGGTCGATGTCGAGGCACATCGAGAATACGCTGTACGACAGCCGATGCCGGCGAGGACGCACGCGCTGATGCACGACCTTGCCGACATAGAGGAACGAAGTCGCGCCACTCATGCGACCCTCTCGAGACCCGAAGACACCTCGCCACCGCCCCCTGCGCCATCCAGATGAAGCCTCCCCGACTCCCCTTGCACCAGCCAAGGCCGCCGCACGCCGCCGAGAAGTTCCGCCGCAGCCAAGCCCGCCTGCAGTCCGTCCTCGTGAAACCCGTAGCCGAAATAGCTTCCGCAGAACCAGCTACGCCGCCGCCCCTGCAAGCTCCACAACCTCCGCTGCGCATCCAACGAAGCCTGATCGAACTGCGGATGCCGGTAGTCGAACCCCTCGATGAATGTGCCAGGCGCAAGCGGCCGGTGCGGATTGAGCGTGACGAAGTAGTCCCGCGACGTCGCCAGAGGCTGCAGCGCATTCATCCAATATGTCACCGACAATTGATCGTGCCCGCGCGACGCCTTGGTGCCGATATAGTTCCAGCTCGACCAGACCCGCTTGCGCTTCGGCATCAGCGTCGCGTCCGTGTGCAGCACCGCGCGATTTGAATTGTAGCGGAACGCCCCGAGCAGATTCCGCTCGTGGGCATCCGCATCGGACAATAGCGCGAGCGTTTCATCGGCATGGCACGCAAAAACGCAGGCATCGAAGCGCCGCTCGACAACGTCCGCAGCCGTCTTGATCCAAGCTCCATCGGCGCTCCGCCGAACCTTGACGACAGCCGCCCCCGTCTCGATCCGGCCACGGAACGCCTTCGAGAGACGAGAGACGTACTCCCGGCTCCCGCCCGCCACCGTTCGCCATTCCGGGCGATTTCGAACACGCAAAAGCCCATGGCTGGCGTAGAAACGCACGAAGCTTGCGGCCGGAAAGTCGAGCACCCGCGCCGATGGTGTTGACCAGATCGCTGCTGCCATCGGTAGGATGTGACGATGGATGAAACCGGCTGAATAAGACTGCGCCTCTAGATAATCCCCGAGTGTTTGCTGCCGTGCCGCAGGCTCGTCCAGCAGCTTCGGCGCCTCGCTGAAGAACCTCAGTATCTCGGCGATCATCTTATAGTGCGAAGGCCGCAGCAAGTTCGACGGCTGACCGAACAAGCCCATCGCCGTAGTGCCGGAGTATTCGTAAGCGCCACCGTCCAGCGAAACAGAAAACCCCATCGATGCAGAAGCCACCGGCACGTCCAAGTGCTGGAAAAGCTTCACGAGATTGGGATAGGTCTCCGGATTGTAGACGATGAAACCCGTGTCGACTGGCACACCGCCACCTGGCCCAGGCGCGATCACCGTGTTGCTGTGGCCACCCAGCCTTTTGTCCCGCTCGATCAGAGTTACCCGATGCCTTTGGGACAACAACCAAGCCGCACTCAGCCCCGAAATCCCAGAGCCGATAACGGCGATTTCGAGCGGTTCGGTCATCGGGTAGCCGGATCCTTCGGAGCACATGTTTGCGCCATGCCCGAAGAATAACGCCCCCCGGAGCGAATTGGATCACACCAGCCAGCCCCGCGCCGGAGCTTCAGGCCAACGGAAGCTTTCCTCCCGGTACGGGTGCCTGGAACGTATTCAGCGTCATCGCCACCATGACGTAGAAGCCGACCGCCGAAACAAGCTCAACCATGGCTTCAGCCCCGAGCATACCAACACCGCGATCGTAGGTCGTCTGGGACAGCGTTCTCGTCGCATCCAACTCTCGGGTGATATCGTAAACCAGCCGCTCGTCCTCTTTCTCGAAGACGGGCGTTCGGCGCTCACGGATCGCCTCCACGACTGCCTGTGACACCCCCAGCCGAACCGCGTGCGGCTCGTGCACGAACCACGCGAACTGCGCCGTCGACGCCCGCGCCAGCACCAGGATCATCAGTTCGAGCAACCGCCGGTCGAGCTTGCCCCGCTTGGGAAACCAGTCCTGCAACGAAAGCGCCCGCTCGCACAACTCCGGGCTCGTCAACCAGATCGCGAACGGCCCGCGAACCTGCCCTCGCACGCGCAGGATCTCGTCATAAGCCGCCCGCTTCTCCGGGCTCAGCACTTCAGGATCGACCGGGGGCAATCGCGACATCAAAGTCTCCATTTCAATGATTTGCATCGCCAGAGCGAGAACGGTCCCATGCCGTGTCTGCCTCCGCTCCCCCGGCTACCGATTGATCGATCGCCTCAAGGCTCGTTGGAATCGACCAGCACGAATGCGATCCGGCACGGCTCGGTGCCGCGGTTGATCCAGGCGTGGTTAGTGCCCTGCTGGATCAGCACGTCGCCCGCCTTCAGGTGCACCTCGCTGTCGTCGAGCAGCATCGTGATCTCCCCCGAAAGGATCAGCGCATAGTCGAGCGAGCGCGTACGATGCATGAAAGGATGTCGCGGCGGCAGCCCCCGCTTGGGCGCGTCCTTGCCGATCTCGTGCTGCCGTTGCGCCACGTCAAGTCTTGCCTCTTCCTCCGGCGTCGTCGGCGGATAGTCGATGATGCGGAACGCCGTACCGTTCAGCGGTGGCTGAGTGCCGATTTCGACTGCACCGCGGTCGACATTGCCCGTGATGTCGGCTGGCGCGCCATTGGTCGCCCACAGCAGGTTCATCACGTTTTTGCGCGCAGGCCGCAACGTACAGTTCGGGTTCTGCCCGTCGAACAGCACCACCGCCTTGCCGCTCGCGTCGACCGTCGTCACCACGCGACGCACTCTGCCCAGCTCCGCCATAATACCTCCCGCAATCCACCTACTGCCCAATCAAGACCTACTGCCTGATCACTTCTCTGATAACCGCCGCCGGAACGGGCTCGCCTTGTAAGTGCCCAGCACCTTCAGCTCGGTTGAGAAAAAGCCGAGTTCCTCCATCGCGAGCTGCACACGCCGATCCGAAGGATGCCCTTCGATATCGGCAAAAAACATCGACGCAGAGAAGCTGCCCTCCGGCTGATACGACTCGAGCTTGGTCATGTTGACGCCGTTGGTCGCAAAGCCCCCCATCGCCTTGTAGAGCGCGGCCGGCACGTTCCGGACTCGGAAAATGAAGCTCGTCACGAAGTCACCCCTGTCGTGATCGGCATCCTCCGGTTCGGCCGCCAGGATGACGAATCGTGTGGTGTTGTGAGCCTCGTCCTCGACATCCTTCGCCAGAATATCGAGCCCGTAGATGTCTGCGGCGAGCGGCGGCGCCAGTGCCGCCCGGGTTCGATCTTTCCACTCGGAGACTTCGCGAGCAGCCCCCGCAGTATCGCCAGTGACGTGCGCCCTGAGACCGTGCTTGCGAATGATCTTGCGGCACTGCCCCAGCGCATGAACGTGACTATAGACGTCCGTGACACCATCGAGTTCCGCGCCCTTGATTCCCATCAGGTGGAACCGGACGCGCAGGAAGTGCTCGCCTACGATATAAAGCCCGGCGTTCGGCAACAGATGGTGTATATCCGCCACGCGCCCCGCGACGGAGTTTTCGATCGGGATCATGCCGTATCGCGCCTCGCCGGACTTCACTGCCGCCAGCGCGTCCTCGAACGTTGCACAAGCCATCGGCTCGAGCGCCGGGTGTGCCTCATTCGCGGCCATATGCGAGTTGGCGCCGGGCTCCCCCTGATATGAGATGCGGTGCGACACGGACTGCGGTGAGGACTTCTTTGATTTCGTCACGTGAGAGACTTCTTTTTGGAGGGTTGAGCGCGGCGGCTGGGAGAAGACTTCCGTCCTCCACCGGCCAATCGTCCGACAGCGACATTTTTCCCGGCTGACTTTTTCTCCACGCTGCTGGGCTTTGCTACCCCGCCCGAAGGCCGGCCGCGGACCGGGCCCGCAGCTTTCGAATTCGGATCGAGAAGCTTGCGCGCCCGATCGAGATCCGCGGGCGTGTCCACGCCGAGCGGAACCGTCTCGACGATGCGCACGTCGATCCTCATTCCAGCTTCGAGCGCCCGCAATTGCTCCAGTTTCTCGCGCAATTCCAGAGGCGACGGAGGCAACTTCACGAACCGCTCCAGCGCGGACCGCCTATAGGCATAGATTCCGATGTGATGATACAGCGGCCCCTCGCCGAAGGGCGCGCTGCACCGCGTGAAATAGAGCGCCCGCAACGTGCCGGGTGACGCAGTAGGCGTACCGACGACCTTGACCACACTCGGTTCGGTCCGCTCGTGTTCAAGCTTGATCTCCGCTGCCAGCGTCGCGATATCGACGTCACGCTTGGCGAGCGGTGCCAGACAATCGCGGACGAGCCGCGGATCGAGCGT
>CANJPN010000166.1 GCA_947475855.1 Bradyrhizobiaceae bacterium | reverse complement strand
TGCGCAGTCGAGCCGGAAGGCCGTCATCCTGAGCATCAACGACGTCTACCGGATCGAGGGGGTGGAGAATTCCACGGCAGGTGGAATGGCCCGCGTCCGCGCACTGCGTGCGGAGCTCCAGCGGACCACGCCGGACATGCTGTTCCTTCATGCGGGCGATTTCCTCGGGCCGTCTTTCATGGGGCGGACGTATTCCGGCGCTCAGATGATCGACCTGATGAACATCATGGACGGCAATCCGCGGCCGGGCGCGTTCGATCCGCGGATGTTCGTGGCGTTCGGAAATCACGAGTTCGATGGGACGAATTGCGGGAAAGAAGGGCCGCTCGCGGGTCTCGTTTCGGCATCCGAGTTCACTTGGCTTGCCAGCAATATCGACTTCAATCGCTGTGACAGGCTGCGGCCGCTGGTGGGCCACAACAATATCGCCGTGAACCGGATCGTGGAAAGTGGTGGGCTGCGGATCGGTCTGTTCAGCGTGACGCTGGCCTATCCCGAATATGCGGCCGTGATTCTGGATCCAGTCGCTATCGCTTGCAGGCAGATCGAGGAATTGCGGGCGAAGGGCGTCGATGCCGTCGTCGCGTTGACCCACCAGGGATACCGGGCAGATCTCGCACTGCTGGGATTGAGTGGAGAGGGGAAGGAACTCGTTGCGGGGGCCAAGCCCTGCAAGCAATCGCCCGATCTCATCATCGGCGGGCACGATCATGTCAACATGGCGCTGCCGGCGGCGGCCCCAAGATTGTTCAAGGCTGATGCCGATGCGGTCAGCGCGTGGGTCGTCGAGATAGAGAAGACCAGAAGCGGTCCGCCAAGGATCAAGGGGCGGCTGGTACAGCTCGGTGAGCGGCGTGCGCAGGATCCCTTCACACAGAGGATCACGAACTATTGGATGAAGCAGCACGACGAGCGATTTTGCCTGAATGAATGCGTGGGGCTTTCAGGCGACAATGCCAGGGCCTGCCGGGCGAACGTTGCGGATGGCTTGTGCCTGAGAGAGACCTATGCGCGAACCGTTTCGGAGATCGAGACTGAAGAGATCATCAATCGCTCGTACGAGACGGGTTTCGGCAATTGGCTTGCCGACCAGGTTCGCGTTGCCGGCGCTGCCGATGTCGCGTTTCTCAACGCTGGGACGATCCGGATCAATCAGAACCTGCCGGCAGGAACGCAGCTTTCCCGCCGTCACTTGGAGCAGATGTTTCCATTCAGGGACAAGCTCGTGACGCGAGAGGTTCCGGGGCAAGCGTTGTGGCGCGCGATGGAGCGCTCGGTGGCGCAGCGCGGCGAAGGGGCATGGGCGCATTTCAGCGGCATGGCGGTGCAGATCGCGGAGGCGAGGAGTGGCCGGGGGATCGAGAAAATTCTGGTGCGCCGCCTGAACGGCGACGTGGTCGAGATCGGGCCGGAGTCGACTGCGATGATCAAGGTTGCTTCGTCGGCGTTTCTCCTGGCAGACGGGGACGAGCATGGCTTCAGATTATGCCAGCAGGCTGACGCGCGGGGCAAATGCATCGCTGCGATCGAGGCGGAGCCGCGATGGCCAGTGAGCGGGGACGGTGCGGATATCTCGAGCCTCGTGCGGATGAAGTTGCGCGAGCTCGGGGAGCGTGGTCTCGAGCTTCGCACGGACCGGAGATTTTGTGACCGCGGTCAAGGCGATTGCCTGATCTCGCGCTGGCAGCTTCTGCGCTGATCCAGGAATTGGGCGGGTTCGTTTCCGTCAGGGGACGATTGCGTTGGCGAGAGGCCCGGATTCTGCTTAGGTTTTCTGGAAAACGACAGGGGCGAGTTCGCGATGCAGCAGAAAGTGGCACAGGCTGCCGGGGGTGGCATGACACGCGAAGATCTGATCCGGCGGGCCGAGGCGCTCGTGCCGGTGCTCGCGGCCCGCTCTGAAGAAGCCGAGCGCTTGCGGCGATGCCCGGACAAGACGGTCGATGACTACATCGAGAATGGGCTCCTCAAGATCTGCCAGCCGAAGAAGTTCGGCGGTTGGGAGCTCGGCTACGACGTGCTGTGCGAGGTGGTTCAGACTCTGGCGCGAGGCTGCGGAAGCCAAGCCTGGGTGCACATGGTTCTGGCCGACAACCCGCTGAAGCTCGCGGCATGGAGCCTCGAAGCGCAGCATGACGTGTGGGGGCGCAGCACGGATCAGAAGCTGTGCGTCGCGGTGGCCGCAGTGGGCAAGGCGCGGGAGGTCGACGGTGGGGTTGTTTGGAACGCAGTGCATGCGTTTTCGAGCGGGATCGATCATGCCGACTGGGTTATCTGCGGCGGCAATATCATTCGCGAGGGCAAGCCGCCCGAAGGCTGCTTTGTCGTGATGCCGACCAAGGACGTGACGATCATCGACGACTGGAACGTGATGGGTCTCGTCGGCTCGGGCTCCAAGAGCTTCGAGGTGAAGGACGTGTTCGTTCCGAAGCATCGGTTGGTGTCGAAGAAGGACTACGACGGCGGCACGGCGCCGGGAACGCTGTTCTACACGTCGCCGGTGTCGAAGCTGCCGCGCGGGGGCGTTTCCGCAGTGAGCTATTCGGCAGCGGCGGTCGGGGTCGCGGAGGGTTTCCTCGCAAACTATGTGAACTCAACGGCGACGCGGAAGTCGCGTGGGCAAGACGTGCTGGGGCAACCCGGGATCCAGATGGGCATCGGGATCTCGTCGGCGGAGATCGAGGCGGCGAGCCGGATGTATCTCGGCTCGATCCGGGAGTGCATGGAGACGATCGCGCGCGGCGAGACCTACACGCAGCAGAAGAACCTCGAAGGCAAGCGCAATGCCTGCTGGGCTGCGCAGATGGCGATGCAAGCTGTGTCGCGGTTGTTCAATGCGGCCGGAGGTAGGGCGCTCTACAACTCGAGCGTGCTGCAGCGGCAGTTCCGCGACTGCTATGCCGCTTCGGCGCATCATTCGCTGGTGTGGGATACCGCGGCGCAGGGGTACGGGGCGTTCGTGCTGGAAGAGGCGCGGAAGTCGGCGGATGGTCATCTAAAGTAGGCGCGCGCAGCAGTTTCCTGTTGCGTTGCGGGATTTCCACCGTCATAACCCGCTCCGTCGAACCCATCGGTTGGGGGCTGAACGGAGGGCTGCAGCGGTGATGCTGCGGCAGGGCAATTGCCCGCTCTTCCGGTGTCCCCGCTCTTCCCGGGTCTACCTTTCGAGGGCCTTTCCTTCCGCTTGACCAAGCGGTTACGGGTCCGCAAAGGGGCTTTGCGCCGGTGGGACAGCAACGAAGGAAAGGCAGGCCATGGCTCTTTACGAGCATGTGTTCCTGGCGCGCCAGGACGTCTCTTCGGCTCAGGTCGAGGCGATGATGAAGGAATATTCCCAGGTCATCGAAGAAGGTGGCGGGAAAGTTACGAAGACCGAGTATTGGGGCCTCAAGTCCCTTGCTTACAAAATCAAGAAGAGTCGCAAGGCGCACTATGCTCTGCTCAATATCGATGCACCGTCAGCGGCGGTCAACGAAATGGAGCGCCGCATGGGCATTGCGACGGACGTTCTCCGCTTTCTGACCGTCAAGGTCGAGGCGCACGAGACCGAGCCGTCCGTGCAGATGCGCAAGGGCGACCGTGAAGATCGCCGTGGCGACCGTGATGGCGATCGTGGTGGATTCCGTGGCGGCGATCGCGGAGGCTTCCGTGGCGGCGACCGTGGAGGCGGAGACCGTCCCCCACGTGGCGACCGTCCGCCCCGTGAAGGCGGCCGCGAAGGCGCTTCCACGTTCCGTCCGAGGCCTGCTGGTGGTCCCGGTGGCGATGCTCCGCGGCCCCCGCGGCCGCCCCGTCCCGAACGTACGGAGGGTTGATCCATGGCTGAAACAGGACAAAGCTCGGGTGGTGGCGGCGGTGCTCGCCGGCCTTTCCATCGCCGGCGCAAGACGTGCCCGTTCTCCTCGGATACGGCACCGAAAATCGATCACAAGGACGTTCGTCTGCTCGGGCGCTATGTCTCCGAGCGCGGCAAGATCGTTCCGTCTCGCATCACCGCAGTGTCGGCCAAGAAGCAACGCGAACTCGCCAAGGCGATCAAGCGCGCGCGCTTCCTCGGCCTGCTGCCTTACGTGATCAAGTAAGATGAAATGCCGCCCCGGGGCTCAAGCTTAGGGGCGGTTCATCAGGTTGGGGTGCGCGCCGGGGTGCCGGACGTCACGCCTCTAACCGCCGCGGGCGGGACAGCTGGTCGACATGAATACCGCAATCCTCATCGGCATTGGCGCAGGCTTGGCGTCGGCTGTTCTCTACGCTTCGGCGTGGACGGGCACCGTGCTTGGCTTGTTCGTGCTGTTTTTCCTGTCGCCGATGCCGGTCGCGATCGCGGGGCTCGGCTGGGGATACCGGGCTGGCGCACTCGCTGCATCGATCGGCTGTATTGCGATATTGCTTAGTGGTGGAATGTGGTCCGGCGTTGTCTATCTCATCGCACTGGGTGCGCCAGCCGCCGTGTTCTCCTACTTCGCTCTGCTCAATCGAACGAACCCCGATGGGATTGTCGAGTGGTATCCGATCGGGCGGATCATCATGTGGGCGTCGCTTTGGGCGGCAGTGACCGCTGCGGCCGGCATGCTCACGCTGGGCACCGACTTCGCTTCGGTTAAAGCGACGATGCTGGAGATGCTCGACAAGTCATTGTTCGCAGACGGCACTGGTCCTGGTGGTGGAACGGTGACGCCGGAACAGAAGTCGACATTCGCCTCACTGATGGCTGCGTTCATGCCGTGGGCGCTCGCCACGACGTGGTTTACAGTCGCCATCATGAATGTGTGGGCCGCAGGACGCATCACGGTTCAGTCGGGAATGTTGGCACGGCCTTGGCCGGACTTGACCTCGATAACGCTGCCGCCGGGAATGGCACTTGGTTTCGGCGCGGCTGTACTGGGCATGATGGCACCGGATATGGCAGGTCTCATCGCATCGTGCTTCGCGAGTGCGCTGCTGTTCGCTTTCATGCTGGTCGGACTGGGCATACTGCATCGTCTGAGCCGTGGATACTCGATCCGGCCGTTCATGCTGGCATTCGTGTATGCCGGCCTTCTGTTCATGCCGCCGTTCGCAAATCTGATCGTCGCAATGATCGGGTTGGCCGAGCCCTTTTTCCGGGGGCGTATGCCGCCCGGTGCAGGAGCCTCCGGGCCATCCGACGGTTCGTAATTCTCTTCGATACCTCAAACGTCAACAATCGAAACAGGACGAGAAATCATGCAAGTTATTCTACTGGAGCGCATCGGCCGTCTCGGTCAGATGGGCGATGTCGTCAAGGTCAAGGACGGTTACGCGCGCAACTTCCTGCTGCCGATGAACAAGGCGCTGCGTGCCACCAAGGAGAACCAGGCCGAGTTCGACAAGCGCCGCGTGCAGCTCGAAGCGCGCAACCTCGAGCTCAAAGGCGAGGCCGAGAAGATCGCCACAACGCTCGGTGGCAAGACGTTCGTCGCAATTCGTCAGGCAGGCGATACGGGCCAGCTCTACGGCTCGGTTTCGCCGCGTGACATGGCCGAGGCGATCTCGGCTGGCGGTTTCAGCATCGACAAGCGCCAGGTGATCATCGAGAAGCCGATCAAGAACCTCGGCTTGCACGAAGTGAAGGTCCAGCTACATCCGGAAGTCCAGGTCAAGGTGACCATGAACGTCGCGCGCAGCGAGGACGAAGCCGAGCGGCAGGCCCGTGGCGAGGACGTCACTGTCGTCAAGGACGAGGCGATCGAGCTCGAGACCTACAAGCCCGACGATATGTTCGAGGAAGGTGCCCGCGAGGATGCGCCTGGCACCGGCGAGCAGCCGGACGTTTGACGAAGAATTCAGCGGGCGGCGATCGCCGTCTGCTGAACGTGAATAAATCGAAAGGCGCCGGGGCGAACCGGCGCCTTTTTTCGATTGGTCCAGCGCAAAGCCGAAAAGAGTCCTTGTGAGCGCCACAAAATCGCCGGGTCGCGGCGCGCACCTCGCCAGACAGGGGCCGTCACCGGGTGCGCGTCCTTCGATTTCGACCGTGCCCCCGTGTTTTCGGAATTGTTCAACGAGGTCGACATGGCTCGCGTACTCGCGGCGATCGCGGTGGCGTTCGCGGTTTTCGTTGCATCCGGCCCATCGATAGCGGCCAAGCGTGCGGCCGACCCGTTCGTATCCCCTGAGGCGATCCAGCATTGGATGAAGAACTATCGGGCTTCGCCGGAACCGCATCTGCTTCCGGCCGCGGTGAAAGCCATGAGCAGGCTAGGCGTGTTTCGCGAGATCGATAGCGCCGGCATTTATCTCGGGTTCGCGGCAGGCGTTATCGGTTCGAACCCGAGACTTGCCGAGACGCTCGTGGCTGAGATGTTCCCGTTGCCGCCGGAAGATCAGATCGTGATCGTGAGGTCGATCGCATGGTCTGGGTTGCCGGACTGGAAGGCGATGATGACGCTGTTCGTGGAAAAGATGCCGGCGCGGCGCACCTTGATCGAGCGCCATCTCTACGGGAAGCTACCGGGCCTCATGGACTTGGCCCTCGACGACAACCCGGCCGGCATCGATGCGCTGTGGGGCTATTACTACGGGAGTGGTTCAGCTCTGTCGATCAAGCGATTGATCGCAACGTTGGGCTGGTCGGTGGAGCGCGACAACGTCGACAAGCTCACCGCCGGCAACATGATCAAGCTAACGCTGGCGGTGAATGCTACGCGCGATATGGAACTGCTTTCGATCATCAAGCGGCAGGCGATCCATCAGACGAAAGCGACAGCAGCGCCGCTTGCCGAAGTGATCGAAGCCGCGGAGACGTACGAGACGGCAAAGCTGCGCAAGACTGCGCTGTCTGCGATTTCAGATCTCAAGCAGAAGGGATCGGCGACAAAGCGCGATGTCTCTTTCTGGGGTCAGGTGGGCACCACGGCGCTCGCGCTGGCGTGTGTGGCGGCCGGCGTGATGGGGCAGGTGCAGTTCGGTTTGCCGTGCATCGTCGGTGGCGCTACGGCAACCGCTGCCTTGAAGGTCTATACGCTGGATAAGTGAAGGGCTGGCGCGGCGTCGGCGTCCGGCGCCGGCGTCCGGCGGGATGTTACTTGATGGGCATGCGATCCTTGTCGGCGAGGCCGACGAGCAGAGCGCTGCCATCCGGTGTCACGCGGAACTCGCCGTAGCGTGCCGCCGTCCATTTATGGGCGGTTCCTTCCTTGAAGAACCACGCGTCTGTCACGAGGATCCAGCGCCCGCCGGCGATGCGAAGTTTGATCTTCATTTCGTCGGGGGCCAACAGCGTTTCTGCGTTTGCGATGCGGGTGGCGCGGAAGACGCCTGTCTCGTCGCGTTTTCCTATCGCGAACGGGGCTGGGCCGATCGTCACCTGATGTCGCGTGGTTTCCGCGGGAAGCTGGAAGCGCAGCGCCATGTAGTCGCCCTGCATCAGTGAACGTGGATCGACGGGGACCAGTTCGACGAAGACCGGCGAGCCATCTCGGATCAGCGCTTCCTTCGCGCGGATGGCTTCGACGGAAAGGCCAGCGGTTGCGATCAGTCCGACGACAGCGAGTGCGCGAGGCCATGCGGAGGAGAGTGCCGGCATCCCGGTCGAAGTACCGAGAGATAAGCGGCCCAGCCTTGCGCCTGCTGCAAGGGCAGCGATGGCGAGTACTGCGCCACTCGCGGCCAGGAGCGCAGACTTCTGGGTGAGCGGCATCGCGAGGCTGTAGTAGAAGGCGCCGATGATCCAGAGCACGCCGACGACCGCGCCAGCGGCGAGCACGCGACGGTGCGAGAGTAACGCGAAAGCGATGACCAACACGGTTGCGCCGAGGGCAGGGATCGCGATGGACAGGGCTGCGGTCGTGGTCAGCAGTGTCAGCGCCAGCGGGGATTGAAGCGATGGCATTTCGTTCGTGAGCCACAGGGCTGCACCGGCGGCCAGCGCGAACGAAAGCAGGCGTGCGGGAATGACAATCTGCGATGCAGATTCGAGAGCGAACCCGTCTGGCCCACCGAGATGGGCCGCGATCAGGAACGCCGAGCCCGAGGTGAGTGCCAGACCTGCAAGTGAGGCCGCGATCCAGCCGGACAGCGCGGCGTCGACCGTATCGTCGGGGACGCCGATACGTCCCAACGGCTCGAGCCAGGAGCGGCTTGTCCGCATCGCGTATCCCAAAGCGACGGCCGCCACTGCGGTGACGCTCCAGATTACGGCTGAGTTCGCGTTGCCGAAGGAGTGGTAAGAGCCAGGGAGCAGTGCGTCGATCGCGATCGAGAAACCGACGGTGGCTGCCGCACCGAGCAGAGTGGAGAGCCAGGGGCGACCCAGCATGAGCCCTAGTGAGATTGATAGCACGCCGCACATCAGACCGGCCAAGCCGCTAGGCAGATCGCGGAACAGGCTCCAGCCGATGAGGAGCAGACCGATAGCGAGACCGACGATGGCGAGTTGCTCGGCGAACAAGCTTCGGGCCTTGCGAATGACAAATAGCGAGACGGGGAGAACGACTGCAGCGATGACGTAGGTCGCTGGTCCACGCGCAATTGAACTGCCGAGTATCGTGCCGATCGCCGCAATGAACGGTATGGCTGCGATGACCGCGCCGATGCCGCTCAGCAAGACGACGGGCCATGGACGGGCGGTTTCGTGGGTGGCAGCGGGTGTCACATCCGTGGAAGGGGGGAGCTCGGCCGGCGCCGTGCGAACAAGGTGCATGATAGCGACGACGCTGACTGCAATCAGTGTTGCAGCAGCGATGCCGAGCAAAATGAAAAGGGAGAAGTCGGCGTGGCGGAAGGACGGCCACAATAGACGCGCGAGACCGGTGAATAGTGTGACGTCTACCGCGAATGTCGTGGCGGCGATCATAAGGATATCCCGACGCGCACTGGTTGCGAGCCATGTGACGATGCCGACGAGCAGGGCGAGACCTGCGAAATAGGTTTCAAGCCGAGCCATGGGCCAAGTTAAGCTTGCGGCCGAGGCGTGGGATGCGATCAGTAAAGTCGTCAGCGCGAGAGACAGGCGGAATGCCCAGCGGCGCGAGCCGAGCCAGTTTTCGAGCGACGACGAGGGGGACATCGACGCACACAGGCCAAGCGACAGGAGCCAGGAGGCCAGCACGGTGACCGGAACGCCGGCAATGTTCGCGGACGTGTTCGTCGGGTTCGGAGCGAACCAGCCGAGGTCTGCGATGCCGAACGAGGCGTACCAGAGTGAAATCGCCGTCATCGCGATCAACGACCACGGCGTCCAGAGTGCATCGGTGCGTGCGGCGACGGCCCATGGCAGCGACAGTGCGGCCCATAGAGCGAACAGCGACCAGGGATCGGCTCCGGTCTGATACGTCTGGCCGATCAGCGCGAGCATGCCGCCCGCTCCTGCGGTCGCGAGCAGGAGCCCGGGAATGCGCAGCAGCGAGCTAGCAGCCGATGCCAGTGCACCCGCTGCGATGACAGCGCCGACGAGACCGAAGCGCTCGAAGCGGCCGATTGCGTCCCAGTTCGCTGCGATGAAGAGGATCAGGCCGAAGCCCATTAACCCGGCGGCGCCGGCGAGGATGCCGGTTCGCAGTTGCTCTTGCGGTATGTGTGGACGGGCTTCGCGGTCAACGGCGACTGACTGAGACATGGCTCGCTCGGAAGCTGGAGAGGAATGGCAAGTTTGGAAAAGAGGCAGGCATCAGCCCTGCGGAGGCAAATTGGCAGAGGAGCGCCCTATTCGACGTTCCCCTGCCTGTGTTGTTCACGCTCGTTCGATACCCATCAGCAGCTTTTCGGCTTTGGCATCTTCGAGGCGGTTCGTCAGGCGCTTGGCTTCGTGCTCATCGCGCAGGGTCTTGGAAAGCGTAAAGCAGGTGCCGACCAGAAAGATCACGGCCATGCCGAGATAGCCTTTCACCCAGAGATCAGCGGGTAGAGCCCAGACGCCAAGCGCGGTCATGCCTGCCGCGACGCCGAACGAGGCGTAGGTGTAGGTGACCCAGGCGGCGGTGTTGGTCTGGTTCATGGTCGGGGTGCTCCAGGTGTTGAAAGTCGGGTTGACGGAAACTGTGGAAGTGGGAGGCGGGAAGTCGCGGTCGGCGTTGGCCGAGGTCATTCGGATGCGTTGATCGCGGATGGTGGCGTTCATCGGGTGGGCTCCTTAGCCGGCGGTGCCTGCCTGTTGCTGGGGCTGGGATTGTTGGTGGTCTTGCTGTGCAGGCCCGGCGGCTTTGGCTTTGAGGCGGGCCATGACATCGCTCGAGGCGGTGCGCTTGGCTGGTCCGAAGCCCGCTTCCGCGAGGCGGTCGTCGAGGTTCGTCGCGGAGGCTTCGCGTTCCAGTTTTTCGAGGGCCGCGTGCATGTCTTCGTCGCCGGTCTGGCGCTCCTTGATGCGGGCGAGGGTGGCTTCGGCCTCTCGCAATGCGCCGTTGCCCATGACGAGAGCGCGGCGGCCGTTGGCGCCGGCTCGGTGCAAGGCCTCCTGGACACGAGCCATCTCCAGTCCGCGACGGAGTTCCAGGAGGCGCTTGCGGCCGTGCTCGATGAGTTGGCGCAGGCGGGCGATGTCACCATCAAAGCGGGCGATGGCTGCGCGGCGGTTGTGTAGCTCGTCTTCGGTTGCGGCGATGACTGTTGCAGCTTCGGCGGCAAGATCTTCGCGGCCCGCTTGAAGGGCGGAAACTGCGCTCGCTTCCAGTTCAGCGATGCGGCTTTCGAGAGAAGCGACGGCGCGTTGCTCCGAGGCGCGATAGGCCATCGCGCAGGCGAGTTCTTTCTTGGAATGCTCGAGTGCGGCGGCGGCTTCGCGCAGCTGCTGGGCGAGAACCCGAGTTGCATTGGCGTCGAATACGGCTTCCTCGGCTTCCGCTACTGCGCCGCGAACGAGGGTGGTGAAGATCTTGAGCATGGGGAGGTTACTCGATCGAGTTGGTGTGAACCTTGGTCATTCGGAATACGGCGGACAGGCCGGCTTGTGATCTCAGTTCATGGCTAGCGTGGTGGCATTCTGCGCTCTCCTAAAAATATCCAACTTCGTGGCTATATAGGACATTTTCTTGTTTTTCTTGTCGTATGAACTTAGTTCATGTGATGAGTTCTAGCTCACGCTCGCCGCGTGCGCAAGAAAAAACATGAACTGAGTTCACGCGAGCCTGAAAATGGGTTAATCGAGAGTTGTGCGCGGGCCGTTGCGGCGCCGGGCCACACGAACGCGGAATGGAGCGACGACGTGAACGAAAGCC
>CANJPN010000165.1 GCA_947475855.1 Bradyrhizobiaceae bacterium | reverse complement strand
CGTGAAAATGGTCACTACTCGATCAGTTCCCGGGTCCGTCTCAAGCTTTCCTGTGAGGTGGCGACGATGCCGCGCACAATTTCCTGAATGCGCGAGCCGCCCATCGGCTTGATATCCATGCCCGACTTGGCCGCCTCGGCCAGCAGCTCGGGATCTTTCATCGTTGCATCGAAGGCGCGCCGCAACAGCTCTACGCGATCCGCGGGCACATCGGGTGGAGCCATCAACGGCCGACTGAACGCTGCAGTGGCCGACATGAAATTTAGCGCGGACCGGTCGAGATCATCGCGGGCGAACTCGGTCGCCAGCGGTACGTTTCGGCCCGCGAGTGCAACGATTTCCGGATCGCTCTCCGCGCCCCATTGCACGAGAACGGTGACCGCTTTGTCTTGAATGAGCTGGCCCATCATCGCCTTCGTCGACGACCACCCATTGCCGCCAAGGCAATTCACCTCGCCACGCTCGATCGCGAGTTTCACCGCGGAGGTACCAGAGTAGCCGGTGACCACCTTGATGTCTTTTGCAATCAGCTTCGCAATTGCCCGCGGCAAGTTGATTGTGGAGCCCGCGCCAGTGCTCCCGCAAATCAGCCCGCCCTTCGTTCTCACATCTGCCATCGACAGCAGTCCTGATGAGGTAGCGCTAATCGTGACGAGGTTCTCGATAATCGGATTTCCGATCCAGTTGAAACGCGCCGAATCGAACTGAATGCCAGGTTCCTTCAACGCTTGATCGACCGGCGTGCTTTGCACCACTGTCGCCAGCACGGTGCCGTCTTTTGGCGCGATGTTGTAGAGCCAGTTCGCAGCGACCCGCGTGCCGGCGCCGGGCATGTTCTGCGCGATGAACTGGGGATTGCCGGGAAGATGCCGCACCATGTGCCGGCCGACGAGGCGGGCATATGCATCGTACCCGCCGCCAGGCGCGAAGCCCACGACGATGGTGAGTCGCTTGCCGATGTAAAACTGGTCCGCAGGTTGTGCAATCGCGGAGGCAGATGTGATAAGCGTAATGGCGAAGACGAGGATGCGATATAGAATGACCATCACACTTCTCTCGTTTGCCGACGAACCTGTTTCGCGCGATCCAATGTTCCCACGATCAGGAGCGCATCAAGCGCCAAAACGCCCTGTTCGCCCGGTAGAGTGACCAGCGGATTGATATCCAGCGATTGCATTGAGGAACCGAGCTCGGCGGCAATTCGCCCCGTCGCCACGATGGCGTCGACCACGGCCTCCACGTCGCAAGGCGCGCGACCACGATAGCCACCCAGCAGGACGCCGGCTCGCGTACGCTCGATCAGCGATCGGGCCTGCTTCCTGCCCAGCCCTGGCGCACCGAAGGCAACATCCCTTACCAGTTCGAGCAGTACCCCCCCGCTTCCAAACATCACCACTGGGCCCATTTCCGGGTCGTTCTGAATGCCGAGTACGAGTTCGATCCCCCCCGTCACCGATTTGGCAACCAGCCACCCTTCAAGCTCGAGACGTCCATCATAAGCCGCGACGTTGTCCGCGATACTACTGCACGCGGCTCGAACTTCGCTTGGCGACCGCAAGCCCAGTAGGACTGCTCCGGCCTCGGACTTGTGCGTGAGCTTGGACGAGACAGCTTTCACAACGACGGGATAGCCGATGCGTTCAGCCGCAGACGCCGCCTCGTCCGGCGTCCTGACCCATTGCTCATCCGCACATCCGATCCCGTAAGCGCGCAAGACAGCCTTGGATCGCGGCTCACTCAGCGGGGTGCCAGGTGGCAATTCTTTCCAAGCCTCGATGAGCTCTCCCGTCGCCAACAGGGGGGGCGGCGCCTCACGACCGCCCGCACCAATCGTCATCGCCAACCGGTCGCGCCACTCGCCGACCGCCCTTAGTGTCCGGAATGCGCGGTCGGGCTCGTTCAGGCTTGCAATTCTAGGAAACAGACGGCGCTGTTTTCGCGCGAACTCCGTCAGATCCGATGAGTTGACCGAGATCAGGCTTATCGGCTTGCCCTGATCGGCGCACAAGCGATTGTCGATGGCCGAAAGCGTGCTGAGCACGCGCTGCGCACGGCGTTTGTTCGCCTCGTTTGCACCCTCGCTCGGCGGGATGTCTTCCTGCATCATGACCGCGCCGATGCCCGGATCGTCGCGCACCGTCTTGACCAGGTCGACCAACGCATCGAGCGACAGGTTCACGAAACCCGCCGCGTCGAGCGGATTGGTCACTCTTAGGCCTTCCCCGAGGATGGACTTGATCCGCTCCGTCGTTTTCTCCGAGAATGCCGGCAGCGGCAGGCCATGCCGCTCCGCGGCATCAACTGCCAACCCGCTCAGCCCGCCCGAATAGACAAGCACCCCGACACCCCGCATCTCGGGCGGTGGCGACGACACCAAAAACTCGATCAGATTGACGGCCTCATCCGCGGTCACGGCCCGAATGACGCCCGCATCGCCGGCAATCGCGTCGAACGCCTCGACCTCGCCGGCCAGCGATCCCGTATGCGCAAGCGCAGCGGCGCGCCCGCCGGCCGAGCCCCCCATCTTGAGAACGACGATCGACTTTCCCGCGTCTCGCGCCCTCCGGCAGGCATCGAGGAACTCCTGCGGCCGGCGCACCGCTTCGATCATGCAGAAGATCACTCGAATGCTCGGATCGGATGCGTAGTAATCGATATAATCCGCGGCGATCAGCCCGATCTCGTTGCCACTGGTTACAATGTAGCTGACGCCAATACCCCGGTTGATCAGCGTCCGGCCAATGGCCGGCGTAGCCGTTCCACTCTGCCCGACGATCGCGACCGGTCCCGCGACAAGCTCGGCGATCCGGTCGTCCGGCAACGTCAGCATGTTGGCCGGCGCCGAGAGATTGCCCAGGCAATTGGGACCGGATACGCCCAGCCCTGTCTCTTCGATCAATCGTGATACCTCTTCCTGCAAAAGCCGGCCTTCGTCGGTGGCCATTTCAGCGAAGCCCGCAGCGTAGATGGTCGCGCTGCGCGCACCCAGCCGCGCGCCTTCGCGCAGTGCCTCGGCCACCGTCGAAGCCGCACGCATGACAACAAGGTGATCGGGCGGTGACGGCAGCGAGGCTAGATCCGGATAGCATTTGACGCCCCAGATCTCCTTCGCCCGCGGATTGATCGGATAGACCGGCCCTCTGAATGCAAAACGGCTGAGGTTGGCGAAAATCCGAGCTGTCCATCCGGAGGGCTCCTCGCGCGCCCCCAGGATCGCAACACTCGTCGGATTGAGCAGCGCCTCTACCTTAGCCCTTCGCATATGCGCGTCCGTCCCAACAAGAATTTGGCTGAAATCACGTCGCAAACCCCGATTTTGACGCGCGCCCCGCAGATGGCAAGCCCAATTAAATGCCGATCCCTGATCGCATTCTGTGCTTGGCTTGCGCAGCCCGGTGATGCACATTCATGCTAGCTGAAACGCAGTTTCATTATCTGTATCTGCAGGGAGCTGCAATGTCAGGTTGGCCATTAGCCGGGCTTGCCTCATCGAAGGCGACAAAGTCGGTCGCGGCCCTTCTGATAGGCCCGGCCTGCCTCGCAAACGTGCAGGTCCGACCAGCTTCAGCCGACGATTTTTACAAGGGGCGTACGATATCCATCGTGGTCGGCTACGTAGCCGGTGGCGGCTACGACCTCGCCGCGAGGCTGCTGGCAGCACATTATGGTCGTCATCTAGAGGGCAATCCGCAATTCATCGTGCAGAACATGCCGGGTGGCAGCAGCGTGGTTGCGGCCAACTACCTTTACAACGTCGCGCCCAAGGACGGCACTGTGATCGGCGCCCTCGGTTCGACCATAGTGATCAACAAGGTACTTGGCCGCCCAGCCAAGTACGAGACGGACAAGTTCCTATGGATCGGCCGCCTCGATGCCGGCGACTCGGTCGCCCTGACTTGGCATACATCGGGAGTGCGGACGATCGCGGATGCCAAGACGAAGTCGATACCAGTCGCTGGCGGATCGTCGATGGGGCCTGCGGTCATGGGCCCGACTGCCCTCAACAAGCTGATCGGAACGAAGTTCCAGATCGTTCGCGGTTACGATGGATCCGCCAGCATGGTCGCAGCAATGGAGAAGGGCGAGGCGGCTGGCACCACCACGTTTGGTTTGACTGCATTGCTCTATACCAAACAGCATTGGTTGAAGGATAACCTGGTCAATGTTCTCTTCTTGTCGTCGAGCGAACGCCATCCCGCGATCCCTGACGTCCCGACCATGATCGAACTCGCCGAGAACGACGAGCAGCGCGCGATCTTCAACTTGCTGACCAGCGAGGCCGTCATCGGCAGGAATTTTACCGCGCCTCCCGGATTGCCGGCCGACCGTGCGGCGATACTGAGGCGCGGGTTCGACAGCCTCGTCGCAGATCCTGCTTTTCTTGCCGACCTCAAGTCGCGCGACATCGAGATCAGCCCCTGGAGCGGTGCAAAACTGCAGGAGTACGTGAGAACTGTGACTGCACTGGACGACAAGACGGTGCAGCGAGCAATCTGGGCCACGGCCTCCGATTAAGCCACTGACCCGGCTTTGGTCGGTACCTACGAAATCCGCAATGACGGCAGGAGGAACGCATTGAAAAATCCGCTGAGCGCCAGAGACGTCGCCATCATCGGCTACGCTGAGACCAGAATCGTCCGCCGCTCCAATCGATCCACGTACGATTTCGCCGCTGAAGCCATGGCCAAGGTGCTCGCCAGCACAGGTGTCGGCATCGACGAGATCGACGGCTTGGCGACCCTCATCCCCGATAGCGAGGCTGGCAATAATTTCTGGTCCAACTACCTCGGCGATCACCTCGGCCTCACCACGCGTTGGACCCAGAGCTCAGATCTTGGCGGCGCCTCGATGGCGGCCAACGTGGCCCGAGCTGCTGCCGCCATTCAATCCGGCCAGTGCGAGATGGTCCTGTCGGTTGCCGCATCGACGCCGTCGACGATTCGCACCGACAACCAGCGCTCCTACCGCAGCGAATTCCGCAACCCGACCGGCATCCAGGGACCACCTGGCGCCTTTGGCCTGCTGATGCATCGCTACATGCATCAGTACCAGCTCGACTTCAAAGCGCTCGGCAAACTCGCAGTCGCTCAGCGCAATGGCGCCGTGATCAATGAGAACGCCGTCGACTCGCTACGCAAGCCGATGACGATCGACGACTACCTCGCCTCGCGAATCGTCTCGACACCGTTGCGTCTTCTGGATTCGGTGATGCCCGCCGACGGTGGCAATGCCATCCTCATTACGTCGACAGAGCGAGCCAGGAAGATGCAAGCCCGCCATGCCGTGCATCCCATTGCTTATGAGGAGGTCACGAACTTCAACGTTCGCAACCCCATGCCAGACATCACGGAAAGCGGCTTCACGCTCGCTGGTCCACGCGCCCTAGCCAAGGCCGGCATGTCGCCGGCAGACATTCGCATGTTCCATCCTTATGATGATTTTCTAGTCGCCGTCATGCTGCAGCTCGAGCATATCGGCTTCTGCGGTCGCGGCGAAGGCTCGAGTTATCTCCTGTCGACGGATATTTCGCCGACCGGCAAGCTGCCGATCAACACTGGCGGCGGCCAGATCTCGTGCGGACAGCCAGGGTTGGCCGGCGGCCAGCTCAACCTGGTGGAGGCCCTCCGGCAAATGTTCGGCGAGGCTGGAGAACGTCAGGTTCCAAAGCCGGACACAGCGATGGTGACGGGTATCGGGGTGATCCCATATGTACGAAACTGGGGCACGAGCGCGGTCTTGATACTGGAGAAGAGCTGGTGAGCGAGAAACCGAAACGGCCGCGGCCGGCCCCCACGCCTACCAATATATCTCAGCAGTTCTGGGAAGGCGTGAACAAGCACCGCCTCCTTCTCCAGCGCGATCCCGCAACGGGCAAATGCCAATTCTATCCTCGCGCCGTGAACATCTATTCAGGCAAGCAGGACACCGAGTGGATCGAGGCGACAGGCAAGGGTGTCGTTTATTCATTCACCGAAACGCTCGTGCCGGCGCGCGGTTTCGAAGGTAAAGAACCCTACCTGATTGCCACCGTCGAACTCGAAGAAGGGGTTCGCCTGATGAGCCTCTTGCACAACTGCAGCGCCGCCGACGTCATGATCGGCATGCGGGTGCGCCTGTGCTGGGACAAGATCAACGATGACTTCGAATACTTTGCATTCGAGCCAGACAAGTAGCGTCGAGATCCGGCTTCGTTGACCATTCACGGGTCGGTCGCCGCCACCGGCATCTCGTGGGTTGCGATGCCGTGCAAATCCCATCGAGGGAGAATCTGAAGAATGTTTCACAAGGATTCCGCCAGCGATGCGACCTTTCGAAAACAGGTGCGTAGCTGGTTCGAGGCCAACCTGCCTCGTGAGCTCCGAGGTCGAACCGTCCGCCCGCCGCCGGCCGATCTGATGGTCTGGTACAAACTGCTGAGCGAGCGCGGCTGGATTGCACCCCATTGGCCCAAAGAGCACGGCGGCATGGGGGCGACGCTCAGCGAGCAGATCATCATCGCCCAGGAGCTCGGCCGTTTGTCGGCGCCGCATCTGCCGCTACAGGGCGTCAATCATCTCGGCCCCATACTCATGCGCTACGGCACGCACGAGCAGAAGCAGCGCCACCTCCCGCCAATCCTGCGCGGTGACGTGATCTGGGCACAAGGCTACTCGGAGCCCGGCTCGGGCTCCGACCTCGCCAGTTTGACCACCAAGGCCGAGTTGATAGACGAGCACTTCCTCGTGAACGGCACCAAGGTCTGGCAGACGTGGGCACATCACGCCGACTGGATGTTCACGCTGGTTCGCACGGACCCAGAAGCCAAGCCCAAGCACGCCGGCATCAGCTTCCTCCTGATCGATCTGCGAACCAAGGGCGTCAAAACCAAGCCCATCTTGAACATCGCAGGCGACGACGAGTTTTCGCAGGTCTTGCTCGACGACGTGGTCGTGACCAAGGAAAATCTCATCGGTCCGCTCAACGGCGGCTGGAAGGTGGCGAACGACTTGCTGGCCAACGAAAGGCTGTTCACGTCGAGCCCACAGCACGCACTAGAAGTCGTGCATCGCATTACGCGGCTAGCCAATGCCAATGGTCGCGACGGTGATCCCGTGTTTCGCGACAAGCTTGCCGCGCTACGGATCAGGATCATCGCGCAGGAAGCGCTGTTCTGGCAGGCGGCCGGTCTGATTGCCAACGGCCGACCGCTTGGCCCCGCTTCCTCCACCATGAAATTGATTGCTACCAGCAATCTTCAAGCGGCAACCGATCTCCTTATCGACGTAGCCGACACCCACGGCGCCGACGTCGGGCGCCAATCCGTCGGCGATGACGATGTCGACATCACCCGGATCTTTCTTCAATCGCGTCGCGCCACGATCTACGGCGGATCGAGCGAGATCCAGCGCAATGTGCTGGCAAGACGCGTCTTGGGTCTTCCAAGCTAGCTCGATGCCCGACCCCACCTCATTTCAAGAAATACCACAATTGACTTAAGGACCATTCGATGGACCTCCTGCTTTCTCCAGAGCAAGAACTGCTTCAGGCCAGCGCCAGCAAGCTGCTCGCGGAGCAGGGCGGCGTCAAGCGCATGCGCCACTTGCGCCGAAAGTCAGCCGGTTTTGAGCGCAATGTCCACGAAAAGATGGCGTTAGCGGGTTGGTTCGGCGTCCTCGTACCCCCTGAACAGGGCGGCCTCGGCCTCGGCTTGACGGAGCTTGCCTTACTGCTGATGGAAACCGGAAGAGGGCTCGCGCCCGAGCCAGTCGCACCAGCAGCGATTGCAGCCTACGCCCTTTCAAATGGAGAAAGCTCTGCAGCATCGTCTAACTTGCTTGAGAAAGTCGTCTCCGGCGAAATGATCGTGTCGCTCGCGATCGAAGGCGATGGCTCGGAACTCGACAACACCAGAGCGAGCCTTGCAGCAGTGTTCAGCTCCGGCCGCATCGTACTTGATGGCACCCGGGCGGGCGTGCCGTTGGCGTCGGCCAGTGATGGTTTCATCGTAGCAGCATGGAGCAATGATGATCCGGTTCTCTGCTACGTTTCCAAGAGCGCGATCGGCCTCACGGTCGACGAGCATGAAACCGTGGATGGGAGGAGCTACGGGACGTTGACCTTCCGCGCAGTTTCGGCCGATCATTTGATAGCCGCTCCAGCGCATGCCGCGCCTGTTGTACAAGCTCTTTATGACATGATGCTGATCGCCACCGCCGCCGAGCTTGTCGGTGTCATGACCGCCGCACTCGATTTGACGGTCGAGTACCTCAAGATCCGCAAGCAATTCGGCAAGCCGATTGGCAGCTTCCAGGCATTGCAGCACCGCGCAGTCGACAACCTCGTTCAAGTCATCAGCACCCGAACGCTGCTGTTCCAGATCTGTGACCAGGGCATCGTGCCTTCATCGGAGATGGCATCCGCCCTGAAAGCTTATGCTGCCGGCGAAGCTTTGGCTTTGACCAAGTCGGCAATTCAAATGCACGGTGCGATCGGTTTCACCGACGAGCACGACGTTGGGCTCTATCTCAAGCGGGCGATGTGGCTTGCCGCCTACCTAGGCAATGAGTCCGCACACCGGAAGCGGTTCGATCGCCTGAGCCAGTTCGAGCCCGTCGAACTCCGACAAGACCATTAGCGCCTGCATCGTCATCGTTATGCTGCATGTCCGCATACAGCGTTTCTTGGGGGCGTTCTCACCGCCTGCAGGATTGTTCCCGCAGTAGGGGAATGGGCCACCAAGCTTCGAGAGCACATGCGCGGTGCCAATAAGTCAATCGATCCTCATGGCACTCGCCTTGATGACTTTGCTCCACCGTTCGCTCTCTCGCGCGAGCCATGCACGTGCTTCCGCGGGTGTGCTCGACCTGGGATCAACGCCGATTACCTCTAACCTTTGACGAAACTCCGGAAACTCGAACACCGCAGCGACGTGATGGCTGATGAAGGCCTTTTCCGCCGGCAGTGTGGAAGCAGACACCTGCATTACGAACGCGAACAGCGCCTCGAAATCAGCTGCGCCACCTTCTGTTATAGTTGGGATATTAGCGGCCTTCGGGATTCGGGCAGGAGAGGCCACAGCTAGCGCCTTGACCTTGCCTGACCTTCATGCGGCAGCTGGGCCGGGCTCGTGATGAAGGCCGTTTGTACATGCCAAGCGAGCAGATCCTTGGCCGCAGGCGCGGCGCCGCGATAGGGGAGATGGGAGGCATTCATTCCAGAGACGAGCTAGAGGTACTCGAATGAAAGGTGGCCCGATGTGCCGTTGCCACCGGAGGCAAAGACGACTGGGGTGCTCTTCGAGTTGGCGACAAGGTCGGCCGCAGTCGATATCGGCAAGGCAGTGTTTACCTGTCTCCCTCCGATCAAAGGCTTGGAGGCGGCAATTCGCGGCCGCTTTGGTGAGGATCCCTCAAGGTTTTGCTGTGCTGCCCTCGCGGCTCGCGCGCGCAATGTAGTCTGCAAAAAAGCGCTTCATCTCTGGCGATGTCTGGACCGTTTTGCGAACCCATTCTGCGGTGCCAGACTCTTCCACCCATTCCGGCACGTATCCGAAGGCTTTCATAGAGTCTGCCGCGTACTCCTCGTCTTTGACCAGCTTCGGAACTGCCATACGTAAAGCCTCGATCGCCTCCTTTGGCGTACCCGGCGGAAAAGCCAGCATGCGGTACATTTTTCCATTGAGCCCGATCACGGTGAGATAGTGCTCCCACAACTCTCCCTTTGGTGCCTCGCCCTTGATCTTCTTGTACAGCTCGGGGAACGACACGATGGGCAGATCGGCAACCTCCTTGGGAACGGTGAACACTTTTCCGTCCCAGTAGGGATCGTAGAATAATGGAATGACGTCGCCCTTGGAGACGAGTGCGGGCTCGACGATACCGCGATAAGCCGGCGGCGACTCGGATGTAATGTTCACTTCGCCTTGCTGAAGCGCAAGCCGCACGCCATTCGTGCCGCGATAGCTCGTGACATACTTGTACTTGAGGCCGAGCAGATCGAGCGAAAGACGAAGCAGAAGATCCTTTGAGCTGTCAACGCTGAGACCACCCACGATGAGACCGTCCGCGCGACCAAGGTCAACGGCTGTCTTTAGTCCCGGCTTCACGTCCGTCCGCGCATAGTAGATGCTGGTTGAGGCCTGCAGTGCCACGAACTCGTAGGTTCTGAAATCGACTTTGCGCTGCTTCGTCTCGATCGCGTATTGCCACCCGCCGGTCGTGAACTGACCGACCACCGATCCGTCACGTGGTGCAACCTCGCCGATGTAATTAATCCCTACCACGCCGCCGGCGCCATCCATGTTCTGAACGATCATGGTTGGCTTACCCTCGATATGGCGGCCAAGATGCTTTGCCAGCACGCGCGCATCTATATCGGCGGGACCACCAGCCGCGTAATTGACGAGAATGGTCAGCCGCTTGCCTGCATAGAAATCGGCGCCGGCGGCTTGGCTCGCTGCTCCGATCCACAACGAAGCTACCGCAAGTACGAATTCCTTGGAGCAAATCATAAACGGGCTCCTCGTTGCAAAGTATCCATCGAGCAGATCACACCGCAAACAAATGTCAACCGCTAGCTGTCGGGTGTCAGATGTTTGATACGCCGTTCTTCAGCGGCGCTCGCCGCCCGATGGCCATACCATCCTGCAAGTGGACATGTCCTTTGCAGTGGCGCCGAACGTCGTCGTCGCCGGTTACGATCCGTTGCGCGATTTGACGCCGGTGATCCAGGTCGCGCGCTCGACACTGGTGCTCGCCGTACATCCGAGCCTGCCTGTCAAATCTGCCATCGATTTGGTCGCGCTGGCAAAAGCCAAGCCCGGGGATCTGAAGTATGGCACTTCAGGCATCGGCACGCCGCACCATCTCGGTGCCGTGTCTTTCATCGTCGCCACCGGTGCGAGCATGCAGCACGTGCCGTACCGCGGAGCGGGGCAAGCGCTCCAGGACGTTGTGGCCGGTCACCTCGACCTCATCTTCACTGCGCCGAGCCTTTCGATGCAGCAGGCCAAGGTCGGCCAAGTCCGGCTGCTTGGGATAACCGGCGACGCGCGCTCACCATCGCTGCCCGATCTGCCTACCTTTGCAGAAGCGGGTATCCACATGAAGGAGGTGGATTTCGGCACATGGATGGGGGCGATGGTGCCGAACCGGACGCCACCAGCGATCGTTGACGTGCTCAATGCCGCCTTCAATCG
>CANJPN010000164.1 GCA_947475855.1 Bradyrhizobiaceae bacterium | reverse complement strand
GCGTGAAATATCAAAGAGGCAAGCTCACTACGGCCAAGCTCTTCTTCCTCTTCCTGGCTCCCCGCCGCTGCAAGGCGCGCCATTATGTCTGCCAGCCGGCTCTCGTCGTGGATGGGCATGAGACCACCTCGGCCGGGCATCGCGTCCCCATGCGCCGGCAGACACGATCGCAGCTCACTCGCTTCCAACTGAACCGATCTTTACCACGATGCTGCCGACCTTTCGTTGGGAATCTGAGCGGGCGTGCGCCTCGGCGATCCTGTCGAGCGGGAAGCGGCTGTCGATGACCGGCTTGAAGGCGCCCATCTCACAGAGGATCTTGAGCGCCTCGATATCTTGTGCCCGTTCCGGCGCGGTACCGCCGGCCACCTTCAATCCACTCGCCCAGGATTGGAGTGGCGCCCTGAGCAGGTCACCCAGGTCAGCAACGAGCAGAAATAGCCGGCCTTTTTCGGCGAGCGCCTTACGGCAGCGTGCAAACGAAGCGTTGCCGACCGTGTCGAGGATGACGTCCCACCGCGCATCGCACCTCGCGAAGTCCGCCTCGGCATAGTCGATCACCTCATCGGCGCCGAGCGAGCGGACGAGGCCGGCATTGGCGGCCGAACAGACGCCGGTGACATGGGCGCCGAAATGCCGGGCCAACTGTACGGCCGCCGAGCCGACCGCGCCCGAGGCTCCGTTGATCAGAACGCGTTCGCCGGGCTGAACATCGGCGAGGTTGCGCAAGAAGTAGAGCGCCGTCGTGCCGCCGAACGATATCGCAGCGGCTTCCCCGTGTGTGAAACCGCCCGGTATCAGCGCAATCGGGCCATCCTCCGGCATGGCCTTCAGCTCGGCGTGACATCCCATGCCAACGCCGCTGAAGGCGAACACCTCGTCGCCCGGTCGATAGCGCTTCACTTTCGCGCCGACGGCTTCGACGACACCGGCGAGTTCCGTACCGAGGATCGGCGTTCGCGGCCGGGTCAGGCCGAGAAACAGCCTGCCCAGTAGGCCGAAGCCCTTTGGAAATCTCGCACCGCGCACCCGGGCGTCGCCGGACGCCACGGTCGAAGCAAAGACGCGGATGAGGACTTCGTCAGGCTTGGCGATCGGAGCCGGTACATCACGAACCTCGACCACATCGGGGCCTCCGTAGGCCGTGCAAACGGCTGCTTTCATCGTGTCGTCCCGGTTGGACCATCGTCGCGCCCTTGAAAATCGGGCAGACCATTCCCCTCCCTTGCGACGAAACTATGATCGTCGTCCAAGACGACCGGCCCCTTGCAGCCACCGGGTAGTAGAGCAATATCCTGTTGGTCGGAACGGACTGAAAAGGCTACACATCCGGCAGGGTGCGGACGGTCCAATGAAAGCTCATGGACCGGCCGGCGCCAGCCTCGGGGAGAACCCCGGCACCACATATCAGGAGCTAGACCATGGCAAATGCCCCCGCGAAGACGCCTATGCAGTATCTCGATAAGGCTTCCGGCGCGCTGCGCGACATGGGCCTGCTGCCGGACAAGATCGAGCCGTCGCCGATCAACGCTCTTCTCGACAAGATCGCCGACCTCGACAAGGACAAGATCGCGATGATCGCGCGGACCCTGCAACAGGGCGAAGTGTTCAACGAGGTCGTACGCGAACAGACCTCGAAGATGGAGATCGGCGAGCGCTACCAGCAGATCACCAACGGCTTCAACTCGATCCGCGACGACAGCAAGCGGCTGGTCGATCAGGTCGCCGACGGCAAGATCGACATGCTGGAGCGCGGCACCAACATCTGGATGAAGGTCGCGCGCGGCGACATCGCCGACCGGTTCGACAAGATCCGGGGCTTATACCTCTCTGTCACGAAAGAGACCAAGAATCAGATCGAGCGCGAGGCGAAGATTCTCGATGCCTATCGCGACTATCGCGGGGCCCTCAAGCACGCCGAAGTGATGGCACTCGAGATCCTGAAAAAGGCCGAGGCCAAACTCGACGCCGCCAAGAAGGTGCTCGGGGAAGCATCCGCCGCCGTCGGCGGCTTCTCCGGCACGGAACCTGCGGAGCGCGCCAAGCTCGAACTCGCGCGGGACGAGGAACTGCGCAAGACGCAGGAAGAGGAGAAGCGCTACCAGATCGCCAAGGACCTCTCCGACAACATGACGATCGGTTACAATACGTCCGAGGTGATCATGGCGCGACTGATGCAGCTCACCTCGACGAAGGAGCGCGTCTACAGTCAGGCCGTCTCGTTCTTCTCCACCAACGACAGCGTGCTGGCGGCGCTGAAGGCCTCGTTCACGGGCATGTTCGGGCTGCACGAATCGACGAAGACGCTCGATGCGATGAAGGAAGGCATGTCGAAGAGCCTCGAGGATCTCGCCAAGATCGGCGACAAGGTGCAGGAAGCCGCTGTTCGCGCCGGTTATGGCCCGACGATCCGCGCGGATGCTGTTAAGATGCTCGTCGAGAGCGTCGTCGGTTTCCAGGAGCGTTCGGGCGAAATCATCGCGGAGATGCGCAAGCTATCGACACAGAACTCGTCGGAGATCCGCGAGGCGGTCGAGGCCGGCAAGAAGCGCGTCGCGCGGCTAGCGGCTCAGATCGAGGCGCTGCCGGGGCCGGGGTGACCGTCCATCCGCACCCCTAGCCCCTCCCCACAAGGGGGAGGGGGACGCGTATTGCATGGATGATCGCGAATGCCCGAAGCTGCCGCCGCGGACAAGCCGCACAAACTCGACGACGTGATGATTGCGATGGACGTGGTCGACACGATCCGCCACCGCGAGGATCTCGTGCGGCGCGAGTTGAATGACGACGCGCGCGAAGCGGAGATGATCGAGCGGCTTCGCGAAATCTACCGGCAGCAGGGCATCGAGGTTTCCGACAAGGTTCTTGCCGAAGGCGTCAAGGCGCTAAAGGAAAGCCGCTTCACCTATACCCCGAAGCCGCCCTCATGGCAGCGAACGCTGTTCGAGGCATGGGTCAATCGCCGCCGCTGGGGTGCGATTGCTGCTGTTGCATCGGTTTTGCTGCTGTCAACGTGCGGATATGAATACTTCGCGGTGACACGACCAGCGCAACTTGCCGAAGAGCAGGCGCGGATCGAGATCACCGAGACGCTGCCGCGATCGATCCGGCAAGCGCACGCGGACCTCATGAAGGCGGCGACGGAGGCCAGCGTCAAGCCGCGCGCGGATCAGCTTTTGGCCGACGGAGAAAAGGCGATCCGCGACAAGGATCGTTTGGCGGCGGCAAAGATCTCAGCCGAGTTGAAGCGTCTCAGCGACGAGGTCGCGGCAGAATATACGCTGACAATCGTGTCACGCCCCGGCGAGACGACCGGCGTCTGGCGCAGACCGCCGCGCGGAGCGACGCAGCGGAACTACTATATCATCGTCGAGGCCTTTGCCGCGGATGGGCGCAAGCTGCGCCTACCCATCCGCAACGAGGAGAACGGCGAGACCGACGTCGTCGACAAGTTCGGCGTGCGCGTGCCGCAGGCTGTATTCGACGCTGTCGCGGCGGACAAACGAGACGACGGCATCGTTCAGCGCAATCGCTACGGCGTGAAGCGCCGCGGCACCGTCACGGTTGAATATCTGATGCCGTTCGACGGCGGCACGATCACGAAGTGGTAGCCATAAGCGCGATGTGGACAGGACGGCAGACACTCACCGAGATCGAGGGCGCGCTTTCGAAATTGCGCCGCGACGAAGGTCAACTCGACGGCGCGCTGGCGTCGGCAACGGGACAGGCTGAGCAGTTGCGCGGCGAACGAGCCAAGGCGCTGCGCGAACTTGCACGTATAAAGCTGGACGAGATGGCTGCCGGCCGGCTGGTGCGCAATCTGGACGCCGCCGAGCAGCGCGCCGGGCAGATCCTGGAAAACCGCCGGCTGCGTCTCGAAGCTCTCAACGCGCAGCAGAAGACACTCGGCGACGAGGTTACAAAGGCGGAAGCCGAGCGGCATAGTGCGGCTGCCGCAGTTGAGGCGGCACTCGAGGTCGTCGACGAGATCCGTGCCCAGGCAGAAGCCAAGGTCAAGACGACCGCCGCCTGGATAGACGCACAGAAAGCGCACGAAGCATCCGATCAAATCGCCACCGAGTCCGAGAAAAAGGCAGCTCAGTCGGAAGCCGAGCTCGGAGCGAAGAAGAAGCCCTACGACAACGATCCTTTGTTCGCCTATCTGTGGACTGCAAAGTTCGGCACCAGCCAATATGCGGGGGGCAATGTAGCGCGCATGGTCGACCGCATGGTGGCCGACTACATCGGATACGCAGAGACGCGCTCGAGCTACGTGATGCTCACCGAGATCCAGCTGCGGCTGCGCGAGCACGCCAACCGCCAACGCAAGGCGGCCGACGACGTGCGCACGGCGATTGCCGCGCTGGAACGGCAAGCAATGCTGGAAGCGGGTATCGAGCCCAAAGAGAGAGTGCTGGCCGAGGCACGCCACAAGCTCGCCTCGGCCGACGCCAATGCCGAGAGACGGCGAGGCCTGCTGAAAGAGGTCGAAGCCAAAAGGGCCGCGATGCTCGGCGGCGGAAGCGATCCAGCGTACGCCGAAGCGATGCAAACCATCGTCGAGGGCGACTCGCAAGACGATATCGGCACGCTTTACGCAGAGGCGAAGCGCACGAGCACGCCCACGGACGACATGATCGTGCGACGGATAGGTGGCCTCGACGAGCGGCTGGCCGAGATCGACAAGGAAACCGCCTCGCTGCGCAAGGCGGCGCGCGAAATGGCTAGCCGCCGGACGGAAGTCGAACAGGTCCGTGAGCGGTTCCGGACGTCCGGCTTCGACCATCCCAACGCCACGTTCCGAAACGAAAACGAGATCGGCGTGGTGCTCGGCCAGATCCTCGAGGGCGCTGTGCGCAGCGGCATCCTGTGGGACATCCTGCGCGGAGGCTTCGGTACACGGCCGGGGCGCGGCCGGCCCGATTTCGGTTCACCGACGTTCCCGTTCCCGTTCCCGATGCCCGGCGGCGGCGAAGGTGCTCGCGGCGGCGAATGGCGGCAGCCTGGCACCCGCGGCGGTTGGTCGCCGCCGTTCCCTTCGGGTGGAGGAGGTGGCGGTGGAGGCAATGACAACGATAGCGGCGGGGACGGCTTTTCAACCGGCGGATCGTTCTAGCTCGTCGCCTCATCGAGGCCAGCCCGTGATAGAAGGGTCGGACCTCTTTCTAGGCAGCGCGCAAACGCGCTACTCTCCGCCTCACATTCACTCGTCCAGGATTTGATTCCCATGGCCACGCCTGCATTCGAGCTGCGGCTCGTCGAGGACAACCTGCATTCGGGCGCCGTGCTCGAATTGCCTGCCGATTCCATCAACCGCGTCGTCTATGTGGCGCATGGTTCGATCAAAACGGGCGAAGGCCGCTTCGAGGACAACTCGGCGTGGTGCGGGCGAGGTGCTTCGCGCCTCGTAGCAGAAGCGAACGGCGCGGCGCTATGGCGGTTCGAGCTCATACCGGCCGGTGCGGCGCTCACCTCGGCAGGAGTGAAAGCCGGGTATTCGCGCGTCAAACTCACCGCCCCGCTCAAGTGGCCGATCGCCGACGCGGTGTTATTGCGCGCCGACAGCGTCGCGTTCCCGCCCGGCGGTTGCGCCTATACGCATACACATCAAGGGCCTGGCATCCGCTGCCTGATCGAAGGTGGCGTGCGGATCGACACGAATGGCCATTCGACCAGCTACGCGCCCGGCGGCGCATGGTTCGAAGCCGGACCCATTCCGGTTTTTGCGCAGGCCGCCGCCGACCGGCAGAGCCGATTCATCCGCGTGATGGTGCTGCCGGCTCACCTGAAAGGTCTAAGTTCGATTGCTTATGTCAATGCCGAGGATCGCGACAAGCCGAAGTCGCAAAGCTATAAGATTTTCGTCGATCAGCCGATCGATGTTTGATGTCGCCCTGACTACGGAGAAGTCGATGCGGAAGTTTGCCGTCAGCCTGATTGCGCTGGCATCCGTCATGGCATTGGTACCGTATTTCTCCACGCCGTCCGTCGCGCAGACCTATCCCGACCGCCCGGTTCGTGTGAACGTCGGATTTGCGGCGGGCAGCGCCTCAGACGTCGTCTACCGCATCGTTCTCGAGAAAGCGGCGACGGAGCTCGGCAAACCGAATATCTTCATCTTCGAGAACATGCCCGGCGCTGGCGGTAACAACGGACTGGCCAGCGTGAAGCGCGCCGACCCGGACGGTTACACGATTGCTGCAACCGCAGGCGGGCCGCTCGCCGTAAACAAGTGGCTATTCAAGAGTATTCCGTTCGACCCGGAAACGGACTTCGAGCCGGTTGCTATGCTGACCTCCAATCCGATTGTCATCGCCGCCAGCGCAAAGGCACCGTTTGCGACGCTCCCTGAGTTGACAGCCTACGCCAAGGCCAATCCCGACAAGATCACCTATTCATCCGTCGGCCCGGGCAGCGGCCAGCATCTGGCCGGCA
This sequence comes from Bradyrhizobiaceae bacterium, assembly GCA_947475855.1. Classification (GTDB taxonomy): domain Bacteria; phylum Pseudomonadota; class Alphaproteobacteria; order Rhizobiales; family Hyphomicrobiaceae; genus CAMDPA01. The sequence goes on along the minus strand of CANJPN010000164.1, from coordinate 4,754 downwards.
TTCAGTTCGAGCTCCTCAACGACGTAAAGATGCGGCATCTGCCGTATCGCATCACGGGACAGTTGGTCACGGATCTGATCACCGGCGAAGTGCCGCTGAGTTTCCAGAACATCATCAACGTGCTGGAGCAGGCGCGCGGCGGTCAAGTGCGACTGCTGGCGCTGGCAGCGAAGTCGAGACATCCTTCGATACCCGACACGCCGACGACGGCCGAAGCAGGAATGCCAGCGTTTCTTTCCAATTCGTGGTTCGCGGTCGTTGCACCGAAGGGCACTCCGCGGCCGATCGTCGACATCTTGAACAAGGCTACCGTTGCCGCCTTGAAGGATCCTGTGACGATCAAGAAGCTGCAAGACATCGGTGCGGTACCGGTGCCGATGACGCCTGAAGAGTTCAAGGCCTATATCGCGGCTGAGAACGTCAACTGGAAAGACGTGATCGCCAAGTCCGGACTGCCGCCAATGTAGGTCCGGGGCTATCGCCTTCCGACAATCAACAGCCACCACATCCAAGATTGCGCAAATTGCCCGCTCAGAGAGCGGGCGGACACAGGAGAATTTCTTGACCCGCCACAGGATCGGACGCGCAACCGCTATTGCGGTCGCAAGTATATCGTCGGTGCTATCGGGCGCTTCGTTTGCGCAAGGCACCTACCCCGACAAGCCGATTCGTGTGATCAATTCGTTTGCGGCGGGTACCGCGAGCGACATCATTCCCCGGTTCGTGCTCGAGAAAGCCGGTACATTCCTGGGCCCCAACACGTCATTCGTGTTCGAGAACGTACCCGGGGCCGGTGGCAATCCCGGTACCGCAATGGTGGTCCGTCAAGACCCGGACGGCTACAAGATCGGAGCGACCGCGATCGGCCCTATGGCGATCAACAAGTCGCTATTCAAAAACCTTGGATATGATCCGGAAACCGACCTCGAGCCGATTACGCCGACCGCCCAACTCTCCAATGTCGCGACGGTTTCCAACAAGTCCGGGCTGACGACACTCAAGCAACTCGTCGACTTCGCGAAAGCGAATCCTGACTCGCTGACCTACTCCTCAGTCGGGCCGGGAAGCTCGCAACATTTGGCGGGCGTGCTGTTCGAGCAGCTCACCGGCGCAAAGATGCGCCACTTGCCCTATCGCGTGACGGGACAACTCGTGACCGATATCGTCATCGGCGAAGTGCCGCTGAGCTTCCAGAACATCACCAACGTTCGCGAGCAGTTCGTCGGCGGGAATTTGAAGATCCTCGCGATCACGGCAACACAGCGACACCCCTCCATCCCCGACGTTCCGACCGCTGCCGAAGCGGGGCTGCCCGGCTTCGTTACGAGTGCGTGGTTCTGCATCGTCGCGCCGAAAGGCACACCGAAACCGATCGTCGACCGCTTGAATGGCGCGATCGTGAAGGCGCTGAGCGAACCCGACATCAAGAAGAAGCTAACCGATATCGGTGCAGAGCCGATGCCGATGTCAACGGACCAGTTCCGCAGCTTCATCTCGGCAGAGGTCGTGCGCTGGCGCGAGATCGTGACCAAGGGCAATATCCCGCAATTGTGAGCCGCTGCTCCGGTTGAACCGTTATGGAGGATCCATGCGATCGACGAAGCTCATTGCGCTGGCCGTCGCTTCGATTTCGGCACAACTGGCATCGTGGCCCAGCATCGCACGTGCGCAGTCCTTTCCGAGCGGGCCTGTCACGATCATCATCCCGATCGGTGCCGGCGGAGCGGATGCGATCGCGCGGATCATCGGAGAGCGGGTCTCGAAGACCTGGGGTCAGCCGGTCGTCGTGGTCAACAAGCCTGGTGCGGGCACGATGCTCGGCACGGAGGCTGTCGCGCGGGCGAAACCCGACGGGCACACGATCGGGATGGCGATCTCGGCGCTGACCATCAACCCCGCGATCCGCGCCAGCATGGCCTATGATACGTTGAAGGACATTCGCGGCATCACGCTGCTCGCCAACGCGGCGATGGTCGGCGCCGTCCATGCTTCGGTTCCGGCGTCGAACGCCAAGGAATTCATCGCTTGGGCGAAGACCAAGAAGCCCGATGAAATCGCCTACCTGACGCCGGGAATCGGAACTCTCGGGCACATCTCCGGCGAGTTGTTCCAGCATGCCGCCGGCATCAAGATGCTGCACGTCCCGTATCAGGAGAGCAATCGCGCGGTGACTGACTTCATCGCCGGGCAGGGACAAGCCTTCTTTGGGCTTTGGCAGTCTATCGAGGCTCTCGTCAGAGCCGACAAAGTGAAAGTTCTGGGCATATTCAACAAGACGCGGATGGCCGACTATCCAAACGTGCCGACAATCGCGGAGACGCTGCCGGGCGTCGAGACGATCTCGCGGCTTGGCGCGATCGCGCCCGGTGGCACGCCAAAGGCGGTGCTCGACAAGATCTCGACGGATTTCAATGAAGTCATCCGCATGCCCGACGTGGCAGAACGGTTCCGGCCATTCGGCATGGTTCCCGTCGGCACGACACCTGAAGAATTCGACGCGGTGATCGCGAAAGAGCTCGTCGAGTGGAAGGACGTTCTGGGCAGGGCCGGCGTTCAGCCGAACTAGGCTCCCCGCGACGTCGGCGTGGCCTGGGGCTTCAGGAAAGCGTTGGACTCGATGGCAATGTCTGCGAAGTAGGAGCGATAACTCAGCCGCATACGGGTCAGGCTCATGTCGATCGAACTCAGCCAGCGCATGAATTTCGAATATGGTGTGCCGCGACAGTTGGCGCCGGGCGTGCAGCGCATCGTAGCCCGGAACCCGAGCCCGATGACGTTCAAGGGCACCAATACGTATATCCTCGGAAGCCAGACGCTTGCGGTGATCGATCCGGGGCCGGACGACGCGGAGCATTGCGCAGCGATCCTGAAGGCGGTCGCCGGCCGGCCGGTTTCTCACGTCGTCCTCACGCACGCGCACGGCGATCACTCGGACGGCGTGCCGCGCTTGATGGATGCGCTGAAGGCGCCGCTGGCCGCCTACGGTTACGAGCCGCGAGCGGGTGGGGCCTTGAAGATCACGCCCGACAGCCGCGAGGTTGGTGTCAAGAGCGTGAGGCCCGACATCATGCTGCGCGACCGTGACCCGATCGAAGGCGATGGGTGGCGGCTCGAAGCGCTGTACACGCCGGGGCACGCCCCCGATCACCTCTGCTTCGAGCTGAGCGGTACCGGCATCCTGTTTTCCGGCGATCATGTGATGGCATGGAATACGAGCGTCGTCGCGCCGCCGGAGGGCCGGATGAGCGACTATTTTGCTTCCCTCGACAGGCTACGCGGACGCGGCGACAAGCTGTTCCTGCCAGGGCACGGCGGCAAGCTGGCCGAGCCCGAGAGGATGGTCCGCGGCTACCTGATCCACCGCCGGATGCGCGAAGACGCAATTCTGAACGCGATCCGCGAGCGGCCGAAGTCGATCAATGAAATCGTTTCGTTGATCTATCCTACTATTGAGCAGAAGCTCGCCCGGGCTGCGTCGCTTTCTGTACAGGCGCACGTTGAGCACCTGATCGAGCGGAATCTTGTGAGCGGCGACGATCCGATAGCTTTTGATCGCCCGCTTTACCCCGTTTGACCTGCGACTTACCCTTGTCGAGACGCGATTTGATGCGTGCGAACCGTTGACCGGGGGAAGCCACGGATGCGTCGATGCGGGCTTGCATCTCGGCCAGTACACGGCGCACGCGGCTCGAGTTGCGCCCGAAATCGTGCTGGCCGAACCGCGAGGCGCTGCGGACGTCTACCCGAGAGCGGCCGGCTTCGCTATCCACGCGCACGATCACGTCGTCGTAAAAGCCAATCACCGTCGTGCGATCGACTGCCTCGATCACGCCCGCCCGACGCTGCTGTGGCGCGCTCTCGGCGACAATCTGGAACCGAAGCCTTTTCAATGTCTCGACCGCAAGCTCGTAGGTGTCGTCCAGAGGGCGGTTCACGTACAGGGGACGGAGATCGGGATAAGCTGCCTTCTGCAGCTCGGCAAACCGGCCGCCGGGGTATTCGGCCGGACTGGTTGCCCCGGCACGCTGCCGCTCCGCGGCGAGGGTTGCGAAGACCGGCGGAGAGGCAAGATCAGTGGTCGCATCATTGATCGAAGGCAGGTTGTAGTAGGCCGGTGCGAACGCCAAAGGCCAGCAGAAGACGGCTCCTGCCAGCAGCATACCGATCACAGCCCACGCGCCGCCGTCAGCGCCCCGACGCCAGACATCGCCGATCGCGACGAGGCCCAGAGCGAAGGCGAGCGCCGCGAGGCCAAATGCCACCAGGAAGAGGTTGAGCGCCAAGGCGGTCGGCATGCCGAGCAGCCGGTGCAGCAGAATCGCCATGACGATCAGCGCGCCAGCAAAGAGCGCCACGCGGGGCGTCCAAGTTGCGAACAGCGCGGGGGACGTATCGTTCATCCGATGTCTTTGCCCAGTTCAATTCGGAGTTCAATTCGGAGGCTGACGGCCGAGTTACAAGCTTCGTTTTCCTGACCTGCAAGCACCGGTTTACTCCGGGCGTGCGGCGTCGCCAAGGCGACTGCGGCAACAGCTGATGCTCATACGTGATTCCAGGCGTTGCGGTGAAATGATGAACGCGGCCCGCAGATTATCGCTTTACGACGATCTGCCATGGGCTTAACCGTTCAAACCGAAATCCAGACTCGGGTGACCAAGCAGCAGGAGAATAACATGAAGCTCGTTCGATTCGGCGCGGCCGGGAAAGAGAAGCCCGGCATCGTGGATGCCCAGGGTGCGATCCGCGACTTGTCT
>CANJPN010000163.1 GCA_947475855.1 Bradyrhizobiaceae bacterium | reverse complement strand
GGACGGGGCGGGATGAATCTCCGAATTGCCTGGTTTTTCAGCGATTCTGGCGTCCGTTGTTCACTATCCCGCCAGGAGTACCGAACTCCTGTTCATCCAGCGGGCATACGCCGATGTGCGGACTATACTTGACCTCGGAAGCTGACTAATAAGCGCCTCGAATCCGTGATCCACGACATGCCTACTAGCGAATCGCCAGATGCGAACGCGTCCCCCGTGTTGAAACCGATCCAGGACCCCAAATGTCCCGCCAACCCCAGAACGAAGCCCTCGCCGAGACATCGTTTCTTCATGGCGTGAACGCCGCCTATGTCGAGGAGATGCAGGCGATCTACGAGAGAAATCCCGGGGCTGTCAGCGACGAGTGGCGCCTGTTCTTTCAGAGCCTGAACGAGGGCAATCGTGCCACTGCGGCTGCCGATGCGCACGCGCGCGGTCCATCCTGGGCGCGTCCGCTCGAGGAGATCAGCCAGCAGGGCAATCAGGATCTGCTTGGTGCGCTGACGGGTGACTATGGTGGTGCGGAGCGGCATTTCCGCGAGAAGATCACGAGCCGCGCGCAGGTTGCGGGCTACGACATGTCGATGGCGGCTTCGTTGCGCTCGACCCAGGATTCGATCCGTGCGCTGATGTTGATCCGTGCCTATCGCGTGATGGGCCATCTCGTCGCGGATCTCGACCCGCTCGGTATTTCAGACCGCAAGGTACACAAGGAACTGCGGCCCGAGACCTACGGGTTCACGGAGGCCGACCTCGACCGCCCGATTTTCATCGACAAGGTTCTGGGGCTGGAGACCGCGACTGTGCGGCAGATCCTGCGCATACTCAGGCGCACCTATTGCCGCAAGATCGGCGTCGAATTCATGCACATCACTTCGCCTGCGCAAAAGGCTTGGATCCAGGAGCGCATCGAGGGCGAGGAAAAGGACATCCGCTTCACGACGGAGGGCAAGAAGGCCATCCTCAACAAGTTGATCGAGGCGGAGACGTTCGAGCAGTTCTGCCATACGCGCTACACGGGCACGAAGCGGTTCGGCCTGGAAGGTGGCGAGGCCATGGTGCCGGCGCTCGAGCAAATCATAAAGCGTGGCGGCCAGCTCGGCGTGAAGGAGATCGTTATCGGAATGCCGCATCGTGGGCGCATGAATGTGCTCGCCAACGTGATGGCGAAGCCGCTGCGCGCGATTTTCAACGAGTTCCGCGGTGGCTCGTTCAAGCCGGACGATGTCGAGGGTTCAGGCGATGTGAAGTACCATCTCGGCGCTTCGTCGGATCGTGAGTTCGACGGCAACCGGGTGCATCTTTCGCTGACGGCCAATCCGAGCCATCTGGAGATCGTCGATCCCGTCGTGCTCGGCAAGGTGCGTGCGAAGCAAGACCAGCACGGCTGCCCACGCGACGACCGGACGCCGGTTCTGCCGCTGCTGATCCACGGTGACGCTGCATTCGCTGGCCAGGGCGTCGTGGCGGAGTGCTTCGGGCTTTCGGGCCTTCGAGGACATCGTACCGGCGGTTCGATCCACTTCATCGTCAATAATCAGATCGGCTTCACGACCAACCCGCGGTACTCGCGCACGTCGCCGTACTGCTCCGATGTCGCCAAGATGATCGAAGCGCCGATCTTCCACGTGAACGGGGACGATCCGGAAGCGGTGGTGCATGTCGCCAAGATCGCAATCGAGTTCCGCCAGCGGTTCCAGAAGCCTGTCGTGATCGACATGTTCTGCTATCGCCGCCACGGCCACAACGAGGGCGACGAGCCGGCGTTCACGCAGCCGCTGATGTACCGCAAGATCAAGGAGCATCGCACGACAGCGTCGCTCTACGGCGACCGTCTCGTCGAGGAAACCGTGATGAGCGCGGCCGAGGTCGACGAGATGCGCAATGGCATTCGCGCGGTGCTCGATACCGAACAGAAGCAGGCGGAAGGCTACAAGCCGAACAAGGCCGACTGGCTCGATGGCCGCTGGGCTGGCTTGAGCTTGGCCGGGGACGATGAGCGGCGCGGCAACACCGGCGTCGATCCGGCTTCGCTCAAGGAGATCGGCCGGCGTATCACACTCGTGCCCAACGACTTCAATGCGCACAAGACCGTCCAGCGCCTGCTTGAGCGGCGGCGCGAGATGATCGAGACTGGTGTCGAGATCGACTGGGGCATGGCTGAGCATCTGGCCTTTGCGACGCTGCTCAAGGACCGGTTCCCGGTTCGCCTGTCCGGTCAGGACGTCGAGCGCGGCACGTTCTCCCACCGGCATTCCGTGCTGCTCGACCAGGATACCGAGCGCCGCTACACGCCGCTGCGGTACGTATCGCCAGACCAGGCGAATTTCGAGGTGATCAACTCGATGCTGTCGGAGGAGGCGGTGCTCGGATTCGAGTACGGCTACTCCCTGACGGAACCCAACTGCCTGACGATCTGGGAAGCGCAATTCGGTGACTTCGCGAACGGCGCTCAGGTCGTCGTCGATCAGTTCATCTCTTCGGGCGAGCGTAAGTGGCTCCGCATGTCGGGCCTCGTGATGCTGCTTCCGCATGGCTATGAAGGCCAGGGACCCGAGCATTCGTCGGCACGTATCGAGCGATATCTGCAGCAGTCCGCTGAAGACAACTGGCAGGTTGCCAACTGCACGACGCCGGCCAACTACTTCCATGTTCTGCGCCGGCAGCTTCATCGAACCTTCCGCAAGCCGTTGGTGGTTTTCACGCCGAAGTCGCTGCTGCGTCACAAGCGGGTGGTATCGCGGATAGAGGATTTCACGACGGGCACGTCGTTCCATCGTTTGCTTTGGGACGATGCCGACATGCAACAGGCTGCGGCGCAGCGCATCGGTCCTGCGATGAAGCCCGATGGGGAGATCCGGCGGATCGTGTTGTGCTCTGGCAAGGTCTACTACGACCTCGCGGACGCGCGCGATGCGGCAGGGATCAACGACGTCTACATCATCAGGCTCGAGCAGCTCTATCCGTTCCCGGCGAAATCCCTGATTGCCGAGCTCAACCGTTTCCCGAACGCGGAAGTGGTGTGGGCGCAAGAGGAGCCACGGAATATGGGGCCGTGGACGTTCGTAGATCCGAACATCGAGTGGGTGTTGGGGCACGTGAAGATGAAGAGCCAGCGCGCCCGTTATGTTGGACGTGCAGCTTCCGCGGCTACTGCCACGGGGCAGGCATCGAAACACTCCAGCGAGCAGAAGGCGCTGGTCGCCGAAGCGTTGGCGCCATAACGGGAACCTGCGCTGACTAGACCTAAGGTCGTGTCGAGATTTTTCGTCGAGACGCGCTAAAGAATTCCGAAAGCGCCGGGGCTGTCACCCGGCCGAGCCGCCCGCGCATTGAGGCCCACCATGAGCATCGACATCAAGGTTCCAACACTCGGCGAGAGCGTTGCTGAGGCTACCGTTTCCAAATGGTTCAAGAAGCCTGGCGATGCAGTGAAGCAGGATGAGCCGCTGTGCGAGCTCGAAACGGACAAGGTCTCGGTTGAAGTGCCATCGCCGGCGAACGGTGTGCTTGGGGCGATCGCAGCTGCGGAAGGTTCGACCGTAGCGCCGGGGGGGGTACTGGGTTCGATCAACGAAGGCGCCGCAAGCGCTAGCGCGGCTCCGGCTGCTGCGCCACCTGCGCCGGCCAAGGCTGCCGCACCCGCGGCACCTGCTGCGGTGGCTGGCTCATCGATGCCGCCTTCGCCTGCTGCGCGGAAAATTCTTGAAGAGAAGGGCGTTGCCGCTGCCGATGTTGCAGGCTCGGGCAAGCGTGGCCAGGTGCTGAAGGAAGATGCGGTCGCCGTGCAGAAACCGGCGGGCCCCGTCGCTCGGGCTGCGGTGACCTTCGCGCCTGCGCCACTCGCACCTGCCCGCATGCGTGCGCCATCGCCAGCGAACGACGCGGCGCGCGAGGAGCGCGTGCCGATGACGCGGTTGAGGCAGACGATCGCTCGCCGCCTCAAGGAAGCGCAGAACACCGCTGCGATGCTGACGACGTGGAACGACGTCGACATGAGCGCGGTAATGAAACTGCGCTCCGACTACAAGGACATGTTCGAGAAGCGCCACGGCGTTCGGCTCGGCTTCATGGGCTTCTTCGTCAAGGCCTGCATCCAGGCTCTGAAAGAGATCCCAGCGGTCAATGCGGAGATCGACGGTACCGACATTGTCTACAAGAACTACTATCACGTCGGCGTCGCGGTCGGCACGGACAAGGGTCTCGTCGTGCCGGTGGTGCGCGAGGCCGACCGTATGGGGCTGAGCGAGATCGAAGGTGCGATCACCGACTTCGGCCGGCGTGCACGCGACGGCAAGCTCGGCATCGACGAGATGCAGGGCGGCACGTTCACGATCTCTAACGGCGGCGTCTATGGTTCGATGATGTCGATGCCGATCCTCAACGTGCCGCAGTCGGGTATTCTCGGCATGCATCGGATCGAGGATCGGCCGGTCGTGCGGGGCGGCCAGATCGTCATACGGCCGATGATGTACCTGGCGCTCAGCTACGATCACCGTGTCGTCGACGGTAAGGAAGCGGTGACGTTCCTCGTCCGCGTGAAGGAGTGCCTGGAAGATCCGCAGCGGTTTGTGCTGGAGCTTTGATCCAAGCGGCTTCGTGCGGTTTTTTTGAATTCTATTTGGGTGTTCCCTTCGCTGATTGCGCAAGTAAATCCCCCACCCCTATCCCCTCCCCACAATGGGGGAGGGGGACCGGTTGCGACCGGTCCAAGTGGAAAGTGCACTAGACAATGTCCCACGATCTCATCGTCATCGGCACCGGCCCCGGCGGGTATGTGTGTGCCATTCGTGCGGCCCAGCTCGGGCTCAAGGTTGCGGTCGTCGAAAAGCGGCATACGCACGGCGGCACGTGCCTCAACGTCGGGTGCATTCCGTCGAAGGCACTGCTGCACGCGAGCGAATTGTTCGATGAGGCCAGCCATGGCTTCGCGGGCATGGGCATCGACGTCGCGCCGAAGCTGAACCTCGCCAAAATGCTGGCGTTCAAGGACGAGGGTGTAAAGGGGAACGTCGACGGCGTCGCATATCTCCTGAAGAAGAACAAGGTCGAGCATTTCCACGGCACCGGCCGCGTGCTCGGCAGTGGCAAGGTCGAAGTGACTTTCATCAACGGCGAGAAGAAGACGCTCGAAGCGAAGTCGATCGTCATCGCCACAGGCTCGGATGTGGCAAAGCTGCCGGGCGTCAACATCGATGAAAAATCGATCATCTCGTCGACCGGTGCGCTGACGCTGGCGCAGGTGCCGAAGCGGCTGCTGGTCGTCGGCGCGGGCGTGATCGGGCTGGAACTCGGCTCGGTGTGGCGGCGGCTCGGGTCCAAGGTCACCGTTGTCGAGTATCTCGACCGCATCCTGCCGGGCACGGACACGGAAGTGGCGCGCTCGTTCCAGCGCATCCTGGAAAAGCAGGGCTTCGTGTTCAAGCTCGGCACCAAGGTGACCAAGGTCGAGAAGAGCGGCATGCTCTCCGGGCAGAAGGTGATGGTCGAGCCGGCGGCCGGCGGTCCTGCTGAAGCCATCGATGCCGATGTCGTGCTCGTCGCGATCGGCCGCGTTCCTTACACCGACGGCCTCGGCCTCGCGGAAGCAGGCATCGCGCTCGACGAGCGCCGCCGCATCAAGGTCGACGCGCATTTCGCAACCAACGTGCCGGGCGTCTATGCGATCGGCGATGTGATCGCCGGCCCGATGCTCGCACACAAGGCCGAGGATGAAGGCGTGGCCGTCGCGGAGATCCTGGCCGGCCAGGCGGGGCATGTGAACTACGACGTGATCCCGGGCGTGATCTACACCGCGCCGGAAGTCGCCACTGTCGGCAAGACCGAGGAAGAGCTGAAGGCGGCGGGCGTCGCCTACAACGTCGGCAAGTTCCCGTTCACGGCGAACGGCCGCGCGAAGGTCAACAAGACGAGCGACGGTTTCGTGAAGGTGCTGGCTGACGCGGCTACCGACCGCATTCTCGGCGTGCACATGATCGGCCCTCACGTCGGCGAGTTGATCGCGGAAGCGGCTGTCATCATGGAGTTCGGCGGCTCGGCGGAAGATCTCGCGCGGACGTGCCATGCGCATCCGACGCTGAGCGAGGCGGTGAAGGAAGCCGCGCTGTCGGTCGCCAAGCGGCCGATTCATATGTGAAGCGCGTAGGGGGACGCCAGCGTAGCAGACCGCACTATCGCGGAATGGTGCGGTACGCGCGCCGCGCTACCGCACCCTACGAAGGCCTACTTCTTGAAAACTGGCCGCCCTTCGAGGCCGGCCATGCGTTCCTCGAGGCCGGGGCCGGTCGGCGACATCGTGAAGACCTCGGTCACACTGGTGTAGTCGTGATAGCCCATGCGGGCGAGCGGGCGGATCTTCAGCACGTCGAGGCGGCCGTCCTTGGTCAGCGCGTCGTCGTGGATGTGGACGCCGACGACGCGGCCCATCACGACGTAGTGCACCTGCTCGGCGGTGCGGCCGGGCAGTGCCACTACCGTCTGCAGCTTGCATTCCATCTGGACGGGCGAACGCGCCACGCGCGGCGGCTTGACGAGTTTCGAGGGAAGCATCTCGAGACCGGCGAGCTGGGCCTCGTCCACCTCCGGTGGGACGGATTGCGAGGTGGTGTTGACCTCGTCGCGCAGCTCCCATGTCGCCATGTTGATGACGAACTCGCCGGTGTCGGTAGCGTTCTTCACGCTGTCCTTGCGGCCGCCGCCGCCGCCGGAGAACATGACATAGGGCGGATCGTACGCGAGGTTCTGGTATTGGCTGTAAGGCGCGAGGTTGACGACGCCCGATGTACTCACGGTGGACACCCAGCCGATCGGCCGAGGCACGCAGATCGACTTGAAGGGATTGTAGGGCAGGCCGTGGTTATTCTTGTCGGGCTCGTAGAACATGCGTCTCCTCCGGGTGGCGTCTTTGGCTTGGCGGACATCGTCCGATAGGCGATCGAGATACGCAAGGGCTCGAACAGCGTGGCAGCCCTCAAGGGGCATAAAAGTAATTTTTTGCCTTCGGCGCTTTATTTGGCTCGGTTCCCGACGCTCGTGCACCTATTGTGATGTTCTAGATGGTGCGTGCTAGCTCTGCTTTTTGCCCCAGGGCCCCAGCACGTTGCCCTTCGCGTCGTGTTCGGGCAGTTCCATCGTGAACACATTCTCGGGGCGCACCACGGCATAGTCGTGGTAGCCCATGCGCGCGATCGGCATCATCGCGCCGGTGTCGACGAGGCCGTCCTTGATGAAGCGGTCGTCGATGTAGATGCCGACGACGAGGCCGAGCACGAGGTGGTGGAGCTTGCCGGTCTTCTCGTCGCGCGGCGTGGTCGTGGTCGAGACGTATTTGCATTCGAGCGCGACCGGGCTCTCGGCCACTCGCGGCGGCTTGACAGTGGTCGAAGGAGCTTTCGTCAGACGGCTGATGGTGAACTCGTCGATCTCCGGGGGCACCTCGGCGGAGCTGGCGTTCATCTCGTAGCGCAGGTCCCAAGTCGCGAGGGAACAGACGAACTCGCCGGTTTCCTGGGCGTTGCGCCAACTGTCCTTCGGGCCGCCGCCCGAGAAGATCACGCATGGTGGCCGATCCGAGACGAGGTTGAAGAAACTGAATGGGGCGAGGTTGGCAACGCCGTTCTTGTCGAGTGTCGAGATCCAGCCGATCGGGCGCGGCGCCACAAGTGCTTTCAACGGGGTAAAGCGCAATCCATGGTTGTTCTTGGCGGTATCGTAGAACATCGAGGGCTCCTGATCTTCGTCTGCGTCAAGACTAGGCAATTCTGTCGACTTGCGCCATGGCTCCGCATCGGATCCTTGATAGTGACAATCTTTTCCCGCGGACGTGAACGGTCGGAGCGGGCTGCAATTTGGACGAAGTGGGGAAACATGCGAGTTGACCGAACGAACCTGACAGGTATCGCAATTGCGGCCGCCTATGTGGTCATCGTCGGCGTGGCGTCGACAGCGTCCGCGCAAACGGCTGCCGAGTTCTACAAGGGCCGAGAGTTGCGGCTGCTCGTCTCGCATCCAGCCGGCGGCGGTTACGACACCTATGCCCGGTTTTATGGCCGGCACCTCGGCCGCCTGATGCCAGGCAATCCAAATGTCGTCGTGCAGAACATGCCGGGGGCCGCAGGCATAGCGATGACAAATTATCTGTTCCATCAAGCGCCGAAAGACGGCAGCGTGATCGGGCTCGGCGCGGGACCGCTGGCGACGGCGGCGCTGATGGGCTCTGTCGGGGCTCGCTACGAGGCGCGACAGTTGTCCTGGATCGGCAGCATGAACGCGGAGGCGGCGACGGCGATCGCCTGGCATACGCATGCGGTGAAGACAGCCAAGGATCTGGAGACGACGGAGCTCGTGATCGCGGCTGGCGGGGCAACGGATATCAGCGCGATATCGCCGATCGCGCTCAACCGGCTGCTCGGCCTCAAGATCAAGACTGTGACAGGGTATCCGGGGAGCGCGGGTCAGGTGCTGGCGCTGGAGCGCGGGGAGGTCGGTGGTATCGGCGGCTATAACTACGGCTCTCTCAAGTCGGTGCGGCCGGATTGGTTGAAGGAGAAGAAGGTCAATATCCTCCTGCAGTACACGTTCGAGCCGCATCCAGATCTGCCTGAGGTGCCGACGCTGCCGAAACTTGCCAAGACGGACGAGGAGAAAGCCGTTCTGTCACTGATTTTCGAGCCGCAGGGGATGGGGCGGCCGATTTTCGGACCACCGGGGATTCCCTTGGACAGGCTGAAGGCGCTGCGGGAAGCATTCGATGCTTTCGTGAAGGATGCGGCGGTTCTTGCGGAATCCGAGAAGACGCAGACTGAGCTTTACAAGCCGATGCGCGGCGAGGACATGGCGGCGCTGGTCGAGAAGCTGCACAAGGTTTCGCCGGACATCGTCAAGAAGGCGACCGCGGCGACCGTTCCGGCCGATCAGGTCAAGTGATCCGGCTCGGGGCATCCCTATCGCGGGCCGATGCTTAGGCAGTTTGCGGCCAGCAGCTTGACAAATGGGCGTGGTTTTTGCACCCCCACTATTCACGCTGCAGCACGGGCGACCGCGCATGAACGATGACCTCGATGGAATTGCCGTTGCCGACGGTGCGGAAGACGCGCCGCCGCAATCGGAATTCATGCGGCAGATGTACATTGCGGCAGGCGATGCCGCACAGCTTCTGCGTTCAATTGGCAGCGAGCATAGGCTGATGATCCTGTGCGTGCTGATGGAAGGCCGGAAGACCGTGACCGAGATCTGCCAGGCGATCGGTGCGCGGCAGAGCCTTGTTTCGCAGCATCTAACCCGGCTCCGGCTGGATGGGCTCGTCACAGTCGAGCGACAAGGCCATTTCGCCTATTACTCGATGCATGATCCCTTGGTGCGGGAGATCGTCGGGGCGCTTTACAAGCGGTTTTGTCCGGCGCAGCCGGAGGCAGGAGAGTAGTTTCCGCGCCGTTCAAAAGCGGTCGACACGGTATGGGCGCGGATCGGTGAACGGCGCTTCGCCGGTCATCAGTTCGGCGAGAAGGCGCCCGGTCACGGGGCCGAGCGTGAACCCCAAGTGGTGGTGGCCGCTGTCGATCCACAGTCCGCTGTAGCCGGGGACTGCGCCGACCATGGGCAGCATATCCGGCAAGCAGGGGCGTGCGCCCAGCCATGGTGCAGTCTCGGCGCGATCTCCGAGTGGGAACAAGGCGCGTGCGAGCGGCTCGACTTTGCCGAGCTGCACGGGTGTCGGCAGGGCTTTGTGGCGAGCGAACTCTGCTCCGGTCGTCAGGCGGATGACGCCGTTCATCGGCGATAACAGGTAGCCGTTGTCGCCGTCGACGATCGGGCGGGAGGGGATGGCATTGCCGAGTTGGCGGTAGTGCATGTGGTAGCCGCGCTTGACGAAGAACGGCAACTTGATCCCGAGGCAGCGCAGGACTTCGTCGCTCCATGGACCGAGCGCGATGACGACGTGGGGAGCTGAAACCGGCCCTTCTACGCGGGGAATGGTCCAGCTGTCGGCGGCCGATTGGAGCATCGTTGCGTCAGCGGTGAGGAAGGTGCCGCCGCGCTTCACGAACAATTCGGCGTAGGCTTTGCCGAGCGCGCCGGGGCTCGCGACACTCCAGGGTTGCGACATCAGCACGCCGCCTGCAAACGGACCCGAAAGGTGCGGTTCGATTGCTCGAAGTTCGGCCTCTGTTTTCGCTTCGGCCGTGATGCCCCATCGTCGGCGCGATCCCTGGTCCAGGGCCAATTCGGCGGCCAACAGGGCTTCGTCGCGGAACACCTTGAGATAGCCCGTGCGGCGAACCAGCGCCGTTGCGCCCGCCGCTTGGGTAAGCGCCTCGTGCTCGGTGAGAGAGTGCTCGACGAGTGGGGCTGCAGCGTGTGAGGTCGCTTCGACCCGCTCGGGCGTCCCGTGCCGCCAGTATTGGTAGAGGGCGGGCGCGATCCACGGCAGGGCGGACCAGTGCAGATGTGATTGCGTGGTTTGGTTCAGCGCGGATTTCAGGATCGTTTTCCATGCGCGCGGAAATGCGTAGGGAACCACACCCTCGCGCTGGATCAAGCCGGCATTGCCATACGACGTTTCCTCCGCGGCGGGGCGGCGGTCGATCAGGACGACATTGCGGCCACGGCTCTGGAGCGCGAGTGCTGCTGATACGCCGACCATCCCGGCTCCGAGAACGATCACATCTGAGCGCATTTCGGTTCCTCGCTGGCTGATATCATCGTACGCTTTCACCATAGCTTGATCGGCGGCTTGGCGAGCATCAGCCAGACGATCGCGAGCACGGCGGCAAACGCTGGGATGCCGCAGGCGAACCAAATGCGAAAGAGCCTTTCGTAGTCGGAACCGAGAGCTCGGTTGTCAGCTACCGCTGCCCGGGCGAGATCGCGCAGCTGCAACTGTATCGATACGACGGGGAGCCAGAACAGGCCGGTCAGCACGTAAAGCGCGATCGATAAAGCCAGCCAGCCGTCGCTCAACGGCCAGCCGATTTTCAAGGCTAGTAACATGCCCGTCAGCGGTTGGGCGATGACCGCCGTCGCGGTGAAAATCGTATCCGCGACGACGACCGTGCCGGCGACATGCGCGATCAGCTTGGGGTCGCGGGTCCGATGCGCCATCAGCATGAAGAAGGCGATGCCGGCGCCGGTTCCCAGCAATACGGTCGCGCCAATGACATGCAGCCAGCGAAGCAGATCGATGAACATCAGCGGTCCTCGGCCAT
>CANJPN010000162.1 GCA_947475855.1 Bradyrhizobiaceae bacterium | reverse complement strand
TTCGCAGCCGACGTTTCCTTCCCCCATCAACTCCACATGCGCGTCGTGCGATCCAGCGTGGCCCACGGCATCATTCGTAACGTCGATACGTCGCCCGCGCTCGCGATCCCCGGCGTCGTCGCGGTCTGGACCCACGCCGACGTCGCCGAAATCCCCCCGATCGATTTCCGCCTGACCAAGGTACCCGGCCTTGAGCCCTACCGGCAGACGATCCTCGCGAAGTCCCGTGTCCGTTATGTCGGCGATCCCATCGCCGTTGTCTTTGCCACCGACGCCTACATCGCAGAGGACGCCGCCGAAGCCATCGAGCCCGAGATCGACGAGCTCCCCGTCTGCCTCGACGCCACCGACGCACCCAGCGCATTCGACGACACGCACCACACCGAGCCGGCCGTCATCGACAAGAGCTACGGTGACATCGATGAAGCCTTCCGCACAGCCGAATTGACCATCGAGTTGCAGCTCGCCATCGGCCGCCACTCCGGCGTGCCACTCGAAACCCGCGGCGCGATTGCCCGCTACGACGCCGCCCGCGACATCCTCGAGATGCACGGTGCCGCGAAGGTCCCGCACTGGAACCGCGACACCATCGCGCGCATGCTCGGCCGGCCATCCTCCAAGGTCCATCTTTTGGAAGGCCACGTCGGCGGCGGCTTCGGTATCCGCGGAGAGCTTTATCCCGAGGACGTACTGGTCTGCCTCGCAGCACTTCGCCTGCGTCGCCCCATAAAATGGATCGAGGACCGCCGCGAACATCTGGTCGCCGCCAATCACTCACGCCAACAGACGCATTTCGTGCGCGCCGCCGTGAAGAGTGATGGCACCATCCTCGGCATCGACGACACGTTCTTCCACGACCAGGGCGCCTACATCCGTACCCACGGCGCCACGGTACCCGACCTCACGGCAGCCATGCTGCCCGGCCCCTACCGGATCCCCGCATACCGTGCGTGTGGGAGAATCCGGCTCACCAACAAGACGCCGGGCGGCACCTATCGCTCACCCGGCCGCTACGAATCGAGCTTCGTGCGCGAGCGCCTGATGGACGCGATCGCCGACAAGCTCGGCCTCGATCGAGCGCAAGTCCGCCGCCGCAATTTCATCGGGCCCGGTGAGATGCCGTTCAAGCGCGGTCTCGACACGCTCGGCACCGAACTCGTGCTCGATAGTGGCGACTACGACCGCCTGCTCACCCGCGCGCTCGATCTCGTCCGCTGGCACGACCTCCAATCCCAACTGCAGGCACGCCGCGAGGCCGGCGAGTTGGTCGGCGCGGGGCTCGCCTGCTTCGTCGAAAAGAGCGGCCTGGGCCCCTTCGACGGCGTGCGCTTGACCATCGACCAGAGCGGCGCGGTCGAACTCGTCACGGGCGCGGCATCGGTCGGACAAGGCGTCGAAACGGTGATGGCCCAGATCGTCGCGGATGGGCTCGGCGTAGACCCCGGCATCATTCGCGTGCATCACGGCCGCACGGATCTCATAGACTTCGGCCTCGGCGCATTCGCTTCGCGCGTCACCGTGATGACCGGCACAGCCACATACCATGCAGCCGAGAAGCTGAAGGCGAAAGCCATCGAAGTCGCGGCCGAACTGCTGCAGACATCCGCCGACACTCTCGAACTCTCCGGAGGCGCGGTTCGCGCACGCACCCGCGCCGGTCAGTCTGTCACCCTTGCCGAGATCGCGCGCGTGTTGCATCCGGCCTCACCGCAACTCGGCAACCGCGAGCCCGGACTGTCCGCCGAAGGCTGGTATCACACGCATCACATGAACTATCCCTACGGCGTTCATCTCGCTGTCGTTAAAGTCGATGCGGAAACCGGCGGCGTCGCGGTCGAACGCCTCGCCGTCGCCTATGACGTCGGCCGCGCCGTGAACCCGATGCTGGTCGAGGGCCAGATCCACGGCGGCCTCGCACAAGGCCTCGGCGGCGCACTACTCGAAGAGTTTTCGTACGACGAGCGCGGCCAGCCGACAGCCGTCACCTTCGCGGACTACATGATGCCTACGATGTCCGAAATGCCGCGCACGATCGACGTTCTCATCACCGAGGATGCGCCCTCTCCACTGAACCCTCTCGGCCTCAAGGGCGCGGGCGAAGCCGGCTCCAGCGCCGTCGGCGCCGTCATCGCCTCGGCCATCGACGACGCCCTCGGTCGCCCCGGCGCGATCACGCAACTGCCGGTGACGCCGTCCCGATTGCGCGCGATCCTTCGCAACGCGTAGCCATAAATTGTTATGCGTCCCCGGCCGAGCGAACAGCGAGAGCCGGGGCCTTTACACATATGATAGCGGGGAAAGATCCCGGCTCTCGGCTCTCGGCTCACGCCTCGGCCGGGAATGCACAAGCGATTTACGGTGCGCCCACTAACCACACACGCGGACCCTGCTCGATCCGCATTCGAACGAATTCGATTTGACAGCACATCGCATGCACCTATCATCGGCCACAGCGTGGCGGCTGAGCGAGCTTTTTCGGAACCGTGCTCGCACGATCCGAAGTCTCCGGGGCTACCCCAGGGATAATCGATTGATTCGACATGACGCTGCACGACAGTCGCGAGGCTCCACCTCGGTCCTGTCGCGCTTGACACGATGGTCGCAAGGTCCGCCACGCACTCTTCACAAATGGAAACAGAGCACTACTACATCGCAGCCGAACAGGTCGCGCTCGCGCTGGCGGACGCGCTGCTACAAGTGCCCTTCGAAGCGGAGGCGCTTCTCGGCGCTGCCCGGACGGTGCTGGGCAACAGAACACAAGCCGAGCAGCGCAGGCTAATAGCGTCACTTGTTGAATTCGCGCCGAACTCCGAACGGCCCAGCAGAAGCTGGCTCGCTGCTTTCCTGCTGCGCACACCAGCATTCGAGAACGCTTACTCCGAGATCTTCTGGGGCATCCAATGGCGTTTCTGGGCGACAGCTCCATGCGCTGCAATCGATGTGATCGAAGCCGCCATTGCCGGTCGCAAAACGACGACGCAAATTATCGCTAGCGCCTTGGCAGCACGCCTGCTCGCGGGGACATTCGAACGCAATGAGATGCGGCGTCGAACCGAGGCTCTGCTCGGACCGATTTCCCGAACGGACCAGCGCCGGCTCCTCATGCAAATCATCAAGTCCAACACGACTCCTTATCCGCCGAGCCAGAAACAACTCGTTCAGCGGCTACTGGAGCGACCACTCTTCCACTCAGCCATCAGGCGCGTGCGCCTTCGGCCAGACTTCATCCATCCGGTGCTGGAGCCGCCGAAGTTCTCGGCGATCGCGCGCTTTGCCGATTTGGACGTTCCTAAACTGACGACACTGCGCTCGCTCGCCGACTGGCTGCACATCTCGCCATCCCAACTCGATTGGCTTTCGGACGAGCGGCGCCAGCACGGACTCACAGCGATCCCAATTCTCCAAAACTATACCTATGCGTCGATCCCAAAGCGCACCGGACCTCCACGCCTGATAGAAGCGCCCAAGACGCGCTTGAAAACGATCCAACGAAAGATCCTCGACGAAATCCTTTCATCCCTACCGGTCCACAACGCCGCTTATGGGTTTGTGTACGGACGCTCCGCAGCCCAAGGCGCAGCGCGTCACGTCGGCGAAGCTGTCGTCATCACATGCGATCTTGAAAACTTCTTCACAACTATCCCACCGCGGCGCGTCCATGGCTTGTTCCGGAGCATCGGGTATCCCCCATCGGTCTCCCGCGCACTGACGGGTCTCGTGACAACGACGACGCCGGAAAACGTACTTTCGCGCTCGAGGCAAAAAGATCGCCTAGCCACGCATGTCCTGCAACTGCATCGCCGCCAACACCTCGCTCAAGGCTCTCCCACGTCACCGGCCCTGTCCAACTTATGTGCCTGGCGATTGGACCGCCGCTTATCCGGCCTCGCTAAACGCTTCGAAGCCCACTACACGCGCTACGCCGACGACATGACGTTTTCAGGCGACATCGCCCTTCACGCGCGCGCGAAATCCTTGTTGTCAGCCATACGAGATGTCGTTGAGGACGAAGGCTTCTCGCTTCATCCCCGAAAAACGCGCATATCCGCGAGAAACCGGCGTCAGAACGTCACCGGCATCGTCGTCAACGACCACCTGAATGTGCCACGTGAGACCTATGACCTTCTGAAAGCCACGCTCTGCAATGCAGTGCGACACGGTTGGGAAGTCGAGAACCGGGAAAAGCATCCAGCATTCAAGGCCCATCTCGACGGCCGGATCACTTGGGTAGAAAACCTCAACCCACACCGCGGCGCAAAGCTCCGCCGCCTCTTCCACCAGATCAAATGGTAACCTTGGCTAGCCAGACCTGCCAAACGCCACCAGATCCGGCGTCGCGTCGGCAACTGTCGGCACGCCGGAAAGCGCCATTGCCAGCCGCAACTCGTCATCCAGATGGCGCAACACATCACGGACGCCATCCGCGCCGCCAAGCGTCAATCCCCACAATACCGGCCGTCCAATCAATACGGCGCGGGCGCCCAGCGCCAGCGCCTTCAGAATATCCGTGCCCCTTCGAATACCGCCGTCGACGTAGACATCCACGCGCCGACCCACTGCAGCGACGACCTCCGGCAAGGCCTCGACGGTCGTGACCGTGGTGTCGAGATGCCGGCCGCCATGGTTGGACACCAGAATTCCGCGCGCGCCACGCTCCACGCAGCGCACAGCGTCGTCGTCGCGAAGCACCCCCTTTGCGATTACCGGAAGCGCCGAACGCTTCACCAGCCATTCCAGATCCGACCAGGTCGTCGGATAGTTGAGCACACCCTTGCGCACGGGATCATAGGCCGTGGTAGCTGGTGGATGCCCCGGCAGATTGACGTGGCGAATGTCTGCTGAAGGCGGTATCGGCTCACGCGCCGCGCGCGGAGAACTGCCGCCGATCGGTTGGTCGACAGTCAGCACGATGGCGCCGTAACCCGCCGCCGCGACCCGCTCGACCAGCGCTTCGCGCTCTTTCATCCCCGGCGGCAGGTAGAGCTGGAACCACTGCGGCGCGCTCCCCCTCTGTCTCGCCACATCTTCCACGCTGACCGTCGCGTTGGTCGGTTCCACGAAGATCGCGCCGGCCATGGTCGCACCCCGCGCGGTCGCGGCCTCACCTTCCGGATGATAGGCCCGGTGCCGCCCCATCGGCGCCACCATGAGCGGCGTGTCGACCCGCTCACCAAGCACCAGCGTCGACGAATCGACCTTGGTGATGTCGCGCAGCACCCTTGGGCGCAACCGCAAGGCACGCCATGCCTTAGCATTCTCCGCCGTAGTTATCTCGTCATCGGCCCCGCACATCGCGAAGGCGGCCGCCCCCGGCGACATCAGTCGATAAGCCTCTCGCTCGAGCTGGTCGAAGTCGCGGCTGTCCATCGGCGGCCCCCATCGGGTGAACGAACGATTTCTGTTCGGCTGAAGCGCGCGGGGCTCTTACGCCGTTCGCCGCTTTATCCCCTGAACCGCCGTCTCCATCGCCTGCAGGAACCGCGAACGATCCTGCTTTGAAAACGCAGCATTCCCACCGCGCACTTCGCCCATCGCGCGCAGATCTGTCATCAACTCGCGCATCGCCAGAGCCATGCCGATCGACGCTTCTGTGAACGGCTTACCCGTTGATCCGATGACGGTGGCACCAGCCTTCAAGCAGCGCGACGCCAGCGGAATATCCGCCGTAACGACGATATCGTCCGACGTGCAGCGCTCCGCGATCCAATCGTCGGCCTCGTCGAATTTGTCGCCGACGACGACGCGCTTGATCAGCGGGCTGTCGGGCAATCGCATGAAGCTGTTCGACACCATGTGCGCATCGATGCCGTGGCGCTCCGCCACGCGCAGCAACTCGTCCTTCACCGGACACGCATCGGCATCGACGTAGATCTGCAAGTGGCCGTCCTCACGCCGCCTTGGCGTCTTTGCCGGCGAAGCCCGCGAACTTCGGCCCGATCGCCTCGCTGAACCACTGCATCTGCTCACGCACGAACGCGTCGGGCTTGTTGCCGAAATTGAAGTAAAGGATCACTTCGTCGACCCCGATCGCCTCGACCTTCTTCAGGCTGTCCACGATCTGCTGCGGTGAGCCATAGAGAATCGAGTTGTCGTCGAAGTCACCCTTTTTTGGATCGTTGAGCTTCTCGCCGATCTTTTTGAAGTAGGACAGCGACTCCGGCAGTTGCCCGCGCCCGCCCTGGCTCATGGTTTTGCGCAGACCCGCCATCGAAATATAGTCGATCATCCGATCCATGGCGGCGTCCTCGTCCTTCGGCCCGCCCCCGATGTGAATGAAGTAAGAGCACTTCACCTTGCGCACAGGTTTTTGCGCTTCCGCGCATATGTCCCGATAGGCCTGCACCGCGTTGGCGAGATTTCCGAACAGGATCGTTGAGGCGAACGGCGCGAGCAGCAGGTTCCAGTCGTACTTCGCGGCGAGCTTCATCGAGAACTGCGAGAACGACGCCATGTACGGCCGCCAGTCTTTCTGCTGCGGCTTCGGAAAAACTTCCACGTCGTGGAATTCGTAGAACTGCCCTTTGTGGTCGAACGGCTTCGTCTCGTTCCAGCAGCGGATGAGAAGATCGATCCCTTCCGTGAAATGCTCGGCCGCCTTCTGGAAGTCCGCACCAAACGGCGTGAACTCGTGAGCGTCGTAGCCTCGCCCCGCTGCAAACTCCACCCGACCGCCCGAAAGTTGGTCGAGCGTCGCCCACTCCTCCGCAACGTGGATCGGATGATGAATGGGGAGCACGACGACGGCAGGTGCAAGCCTGATCCGTGTCGTCACGGCTGCCACGTTGGCTAGCACGGCGAGCGGCACAGAGACCACCCCGCGCCGGTTGAAATGATGCTCGCCGATCCACGCCGAATGCAACCCCAGCTTCTCTGCCAGCACCGCCTGGTCTCGGATCTCGAGCAGGAACTGTTCCGCCGAACGCGGATTGTTCGGATAGCGGTTGTCGCTGAGCGTGAAATAGCCGAATTTCATGGACATGCGTTCCCTCGGAGCGTGCTTGTAGTTGGGTTTTGAAACCACGCTAGATCTAGCAGCCGATCCGCGCGACGTCCACGCGCCCCCATGTGGGACATTCGTTACCGGCCCCGAACGCCAATCCAGAATCCTTCAGAGGCTGCACGATCTGCTGAGAGACAAAACCGGCCGCACTCATTCGAGAGCGGCCGGCTGAAACACCCGGCTCATTTGCCGATCGCCTAGTCTCAACGATCGATGCGGCTGATTTTGGAACCCTCGAGCGTGAGGTTGTACATCAGGCCCTTGTTGTCGAGAATGAAGCCGATCACGGGCTTCGATATCGTATTCGTATCTACCGCACCGCCGACGCCCAGCGTGACGATCGCCACCGAGCCGTCGACCCCGCCCTTCCAGCCCTGCTTGCGCTGGAAGCTCTCGAGCGATTGCGGCGTCATGAACATGATCACCACCGACCGCGCCTGCGCGCCGAACTGAAAGCCGATCGAGGCCGAGATCGTGTTATAGTAAGCAGCCGGCCGGTTGCCGACGAGCAGCACGCCTTCGCCGTACTCGCCGCCGATGCCGATACCCGCCTTGACAACGGAAGGGAAAACCAGAATTCCCGCCGCGCGCCGGGCCAAGTCGTGGCCGCCGTTCACGCGGCCATAGAACTTCTGCATCGTCGCGCCGGCGTCAGCGTCGATCTCGGCCGCCGAAGCAGCTTTTCCAGGTTCTACCCACAAGGCCGAAAGCATCACGGCCAGCCCGAGAACAACGGTCGCTTTCAGGAAATCGCGCATCTCTCATTCTCCTCTCACCGGTATCGAACCAGCGCCGCCCCGAAATCATAGCGAGACTTATGATCATTTTGCATCGATCCCCATGAACCGCGGCTGAATTGAGGCCTACCCGTTGCAGGCATGTCGGGCCCCTCCCGCGCACCCATCCCGCCCCCGTCGCTGCAAACGGCTTGACCTCCCGAAACACTGGCTGGATAGTCGAACCATCCAGACGCATATTAGTTTTGAGCCAGCAACCTCAACCATCGAATTGAAGCTCAATCCGCCTCGCCGGACCGAATGCACGGATAGTCGAAACGCGAAGCGGTATCCTGCCCGATTTGCCACCTGCCGAAAGATCCGTGCGGCCGGCATGCTGTAAAATCCAGCTCCCAGATCTTGTCGCGGAAACCAGCCTCGAAAATCAGACCAGGAGAGTGACCGATGAAGCATCTCGTTCTCGAATCCACAGCCCCCTTCCAAGGCTTGCCCGAGTTGGTCGCCTACCAAGAAGGCTTGTTCGAGAAAGAGGGCATCAAGATCGACTGGGCCGATCGCGACGAAACTGCCCTCAAGGCTGTCGCCAAAGACGCCGCGAACCCTCTGGGCGTCGATCCGTTCGGTAGTCACGGCAAACTGCTCGAAGCTGGCAAAGCCGACATGTACAATGCGTGCGAGTGGGGAAACTATTGCCGCGTCGAGGATACGAAGGTTGGCAGCCGTCAACTCGGCCGCCGTGCGATCGTCACCTATGCAGGCATCGTCGTGCGACCTGAATCACCCGTCTACACAGGCCAACAGCTCGCCAACCGCAGCGTTGGCGTTCCCTTTTATGCCGGCACTCATTATCTCGCTCTGCACCTCCTGAGCGGCTTCCTGCCGCGCGAAGCCGTCAAGGTCGTCCCCGCCCCGTCCGGCTCCCGCAGCCGCCTATTGGCGATGCTGCGCGGCGATGTCGAGGCCGTAACCTTGACCGAGCCATATCTGACGCTGGCCGAGAAAAAGGGCTGCCGCATCATCTGCGCCGCCTTCTATCACGGCACCGAAGTCGCTTCTGACAACGTCGACGCGGCCACGTACCAGGCATTCAACCGCGCCGTTCGCGAAGCCGTCCGCCGCATCAATGCGGACAAAGCCAAGTACACCCGCTATTTTATCGACTATCACAAGGCCAAGGATCCCGAGATCGGCGCCTTGAAGCCGGAGGACATCAACCCCGCGCACATCGCGGTATGCGATCCAGCCCCTATCCCGGCCGACGAATTGAAGCGCACCTACGACTGGATCAAGAGCTGGGGCATGCTTACTCGTGCCGAAAGCGAAGGCGATCTCATAAACGCAATTGTGCAATCGCAAGCGCACGCTGTCGCGGCGGAGTAGGGACCGGCACCGATCCGCGCCGCTCCCATACGATTATTGATCGCAGACGCCGGCGCCTTCTGATTGAGCGCCTTCTGTTCGAGCGCCTTCCATGTTCTCAGGCGGCTGACGCCTGAGGCAGGTCGGCTCGCGCCTCCGATTCGCGTTTCACAAATACCACTTTCACCAACAACTGTTTCGCACATGCCGTCTCTCTGGTGTCAGCGACTCGGTTTAACGTCCCGCCCATTAGAATTCTGAACGGCGCACATTGTGAATGGCGCCAATTCTGAACGGCGAAGGACCGCACCACCATGAGCCTGGTCTCCAGCATCATCTACGCAGCCCATGCCCGGGGCACGCACCACAAGCTGGCACTCGATGCGCTCGAACACTTGGCCTCGCCCGACGCCGAGGCCTGGCGCCGCCTCTTCTTGAAGAACGCCGCCGCCTATGTGAACGGCTCGAAAGCCCCAGACGACGAGTTCAAGGACTTCGAGAACCATGTCCTCCACGTGCGTGACGGCTACTGGGGCGGC
Source organism: Bradyrhizobiaceae bacterium (assembly GCA_947475855.1). Lineage (GTDB taxonomy): Bacteria > Pseudomonadota > Alphaproteobacteria > Rhizobiales > Hyphomicrobiaceae > CAMDPA01. The sequence goes on along the minus strand of CANJPN010000162.1, from coordinate 1,572 downwards.
GCCGCGGACAAAGTCGAGAACTGGTATGGCCATCTCGTCAAGGAACTCGCCGGCCAGCGCTGGTCGGAAGCGGTTTGGGCAGCCGGTGTGCTGAGCCACTACTACACGGATCCGCTCCACCCGTTCCACACCGCCCAATCGGAAGCCGAGAACAATATCCATCGCGCCGTCGAGTGGTCGATCTCCCGCTCCTACGATTCGCTCACCAAGCAGGCAGATCTTCGGTTTCCCGCGATAAAACCCGCACCGGGTGGCGGGCCGGCGTGGCTGCGTTCCTTCGTCGTCGAAGGTGCTGAAATGGCGAACCAGCAATACGAGAAGCTGATCGCGCACTACGACATCAACAGCGGCGTCGTCGATCCGCCTTCCGGTCTCGATGTTATCGGCCGTCGCGTGGTTGCCGAACTGATCTGCTATGCCCGCAAAGGCGTCGCCTGCCTGCTCGACCGCGCTATCGCCGAGGCCGCCGTGCGCCCGCCAGAGGTCAGTCTCACGAGCGACGTATTGGCAAGCCTCGTCCGCATCCCAGCAAACCGCATGAAGGCCCACTTCGAAAACGCCGCCGACCGCCGGGTCGTCGAAGCTATGTACGACGAGTTGAAGGCAACCGGCCGCGTCGAGAATGCGCTGCCCGAGGACGAGCGTGTCGTGCGCGATGCGTTTGCCCAGGAGGTGCTGGCAAGGCAACTGGCCGAGCGCGAGAAAGAGCGCAGCGCGATCATCACCATGCCGTCACGCTACGCCCGCGGCTATGCCACCTCGGCGAACGTCCCAGCCACGATGCCGCCAGCGCTCGCCGGTACACAACCGAACACCAGCCCCACACTAGTCGAAACCACTAAACCGGATCTGCCCGCAGCTCCAGCACAGCCCACGGCACCAGTGGCAACCGCAGCTCCGGCACCGCAGCCGCCGAAATCGGAAGTCATCCACGCCAATTTCGGCGAGCGAGACGCGGGCGTGCCGCGCCTCTACCTGCAGCCGTCCGACGACGTGGAGAAGGCGCCATCGATCGGCCCGAAGATGGCCGAGCGCCTCTACGCCCTAGGCGTGAAAACGGTGGCGGATCTGTTCGCAGCAGACCCCGACACGCTTTCCGATAAGCTCGACCAGCGCAACGTCTTCGACGAAACGATCATCGATTGGCAGGATCAGGCGCGGCTGGTCTGCTCGGTGCCGGGCCTGCGCGGCACCCACGCGCAATTGCTCGTCGGCGCGGGCTACCGCACCCGTGACGCCATCGCGGCCTCAGCGGAAGACAAGTTGTGCGCTGCTGTTTTGACCTTCGCAATGTCGAGTGACGGCCAGCGCATCCTGCGCGAAGGCAATCCGCCCGACATCGAGCGCATCAAGGGCTGGCTCGAGAATGCCAAGGCCGCGAAGGTCGCGTGACCTGTCCGTCAGTTCGAAAACAGCCTGAAACTTAGTCGGCCGTGAAGTTTGGGGCGATCAGGTTGCAGTCAATGCAGGCGTCGCTGGTGGGGGGCCGGCGAGACGCATCAAGGCGAGGGTCGCAAGCAGGACGCGCCAAAGCTCTCTGAGCCACGCCAGCAGCCTGGCGAAGTTGTAACC
>CANJPN010000161.1 GCA_947475855.1 Bradyrhizobiaceae bacterium | reverse complement strand
TGTGACGCTCCCGGTGACGTTGACGACGCGGTGGAACTTCACCGGCGAGCATCCGTTTTCGTCGAGCAATCCTGCCTATGTGGGCAAGTGGGTGTCCGGGTTCTCCGCCAGCACCACGATCGAACGCAGCCGATGGGGCATCAAACGAGGGCTGCCCCTGATTTCCGACCAAGTCGAGATCCGCATCGAAGCAGAGTTCACGAAGGCGGATTGATACACCTACTTCGTTTTTGTGCCTGTCAGGCTTGCTGGGGCTTCCAGGGCAGCGCCAAGCAGGCGCTGCGTCACGGCAAGACGGTCGGGCGACTTGATAAGATTGCGAACCTGGCGGGATGCAGCGACGCGCCCTGCGTTGGCGAAAGCTTCGTGATTGGCTTCGATCTCCTTGATCTCGTAGCGATAGTTGACCATCAGGCCGTGCGCTTCGCGCAGGCCGCGCGCGGAGCGGTCTGCTGGCCAATTGATGCGATCCAATCGAGCGCCGTTGCCCAGGTGGAAGCGTGCGACGGGATCGGCGGGGCGGCCGTCGGTCGCCTTGGCTGTCAGGAGATACTTCGCTGCCATCGTGAGGATGGGGCCCTCGAGGCGTTCTGTGAGTTTGGGTTCGCTGAGCCAGGCGTCATCGGCAAGACCGGATAGGCTGGCGCGTTCCTGCGGGGTGATCTCGGGCGCCTTGCCATCGCTAACGGTGCGATTGAGCCAACGAGAGAAACCCGGAACAGGCGAAAGGGTGACGTAGGTTGTCAGCGAAGGCAACTCGCGCGCGAGTTCATCTACGACCTGTTTGATCAGGAAGTGACCAAAAGAGATACTTTTCAGGCCCTCCTGGCAATTCGAGATAGAGTAGAACACCGCTGTCGTCGGGCTTGGTGGTTTGCCCGCTTTGATGGGTGCGGCCAACACGGGCTCGATGGCGTCGGGTGTCTCGTTCATCAGCGCGACTTCGACGAAGATCAAGGGTTCGTCGACGAGGGAGGGATGGAAGAACGCAAAGCAACGCCGGTCAGACGGTTCGAGCCGGCGGCGCAAATCAGTCCAGCCCTTGATCTCGTGCACCGCCTCGTAGGCGATGATCTTTTCCAGAACGACGGCCGGCGTATTCCAGTCGATGCGGCGCAATACGAGGAAGCCGCGGTTGAACCAGGACACCAGGAGATGGCGCAGGTCGTTGTCGATGTTCTTGAGTTGGGGCATCGCGGGAAGCTCGCGCAGTATATCGCGGCGCATCTCGACGATGGTGCCGGTTGCTCCAGGTGCAAGATTCAGTCGGCGAAAGAACTCCTGGCGCGGGCTTTCCACGGCATGCTGAAGGCGAGACAGCGATTGCGGCGTGGGGCTGGCCAAGTAAGCCTCTGCCATCGCCTTGACTGCTTCAGGCTCGGGCTCGAGGTCCTCGGACAGAAAACGATAGAACGCGCGGCGGTCTTCCGCATTGCGGCTGCGCCAGAGGTCGAGGATCTCACGGGCGATCGCAACGCCGGAGGCTTCTCCACGGCCCGATACGAGGGCCTTGGCGAGCGTCAGCAGATCCTCCTCCTCGCCCAGAGCCCAGGGGAGATACTGCCGGCCTTGCTCGGCGACAGAATTGAGCAGGTCCTGGAGGAACGAAACGTTCAAGGCTAGCCACTCCTGCGATCGCCGGGGCGGCGCTCCGCAACCCCGCGTCTCCATCATCATAGTGCTGAAATGGTGACGGAGTGGTTTGTCGCCAATGGGGCCGGAAATGGGAATACAGGAAGGCGCTTATCAGCGTGCTTGCCCAAACTGCGACCGGATTGCCCAGTCGGCTGCGGCTAGCCGATCCATCAAGGGCCGGAGGACGTGGCGCGCAGCGGGCTCGAAGCAATTGGCCACCGCATGAGAGAATCCAATCAAGAGCGTTAGCGTCAGGCCCAGAGCGACCGCAACCCCAGTCGAGGGAGCGAGCGTATCGATCACCAGATATCCGACCTGCTGATGCACGAGATAGAGCGGGTAGGTGAGCGCGCCGATGGATAGGATGATGGAAGATGCGGGGATCCAACGAGAAGCCGCCAATCCAGCCAGGAACAACGCGTAAATTCCGACGTGCAGAAGCGTCAGGACGGGGAAGCTGATCGTGTCGGCATAAATGCGGGCAAAGATCCGCGCGTTCTCGAAGGCATGCATCGCGCCCAACCCGAATGCGAAACCCAGCAGCAGCCACGCAATGTTGCGCCGCTCGCCGCTCATGAGCCGTTGGAACAGGATACCGCTGGCGAAGAGTGCTGCGTACTCCGTGCAAAGCACGAGGCGGATCGCACGAGACTGAAAGAAGCATTCATTAATGAATGCCAGCACGAGCCAGACGGTGAGTATCGTCATCAGGCGACGCTCGAAGATGCCGGCAGCGACGAGGATGGCCACCCAACCATAGAAAATGATCTCGATCACGATCGACCAATAGGCACCGTCCATGAAGGGCTGGCCCAGCGCGGGTGCGATCATGGTGAGATTCGCGAGCCAGAGTTTGGTGGTCACGGTCGGCGTGCCATTCGCAAGTAGCACCACCATGACAGCCGTTACCGTCATGCAGACGGCATAGGCTGGGTAGAGGCGGAGTATCCGCGATAACGCAAATTCGCGCCAGGTACGGCCATGGGCCGAAGCCGCGATCACGAAACCTGAGATCAGGAAAAACAGGTCGACCCCGAGGAAGCCGTATTGGGCTGGGCCCGCGAGGAGGGGAAACGACGAGTGCATGGTGCCACGTGTCGGACCAGCATAGCCAAAATGGAAAAGGACCACGGCGAGCGCTGCGAACAGACGGAGAAGGTCGAGGCCCGCAAGACGGTTCTGCCGGGGGGAAGTGAAGAGCGCCTGCCGCAATGCGTTCGGCTTGGAACCGCTGCGTTTGACAATCTTCGCCGGGCGACGGGCCAGCAGTGTTGCCGTGCGGCTGCCAAAACTCTTCTCGACGCTCTCAGCCATGTGCCGCTACCTTGTCACCCCGGTCTGGCTTGCAATTCGGGGTTTTTGGCCCAAAGCATCCCGCGACCTTGACGAATGCAAAGCGAGTGCCAGCGCGCGGGCGCGGTTAGGTGGGCGGAGGCGCCTGGTTAATGGCGCAGACGTGCGTCTGGCGGAGACAGCGTTCTGGTCTTGGGCTATGAGCGCCACTTCCGCGGTTGCCTGGGGTGCTGGAAAAATGGAGGAGCAAATGACCGACGCACCAGCCGAAGGGGTACCGGAGAAGCATCTTCTCTATGTCGCCGATCCCATGTGCTCCTGGTGCTATGGGTTCGCCCCTGTCATTGCGGACATCGCGGATCATTTTGGCGACCGACTGCCTGTGCAACTCATGATGGGCGGGTTGCGGGCCGGAAACACCAAGACGATGAGCGCGGAGGAGCGGGCGACCATCGCCGGGTACTGGCAAAAGGTGCAGGAGGCGACGGGGCAGCCGTTCGACTACGAGAGCCTGAAGGCGCGCGAGGCCTGGATCTACGACACGGAACCCGCGTGCCGGGCGGTCGTGACGATGCGGCTTCTCAATCCAAAATTCGCGCTTGCTTATAAGGCGCGGGTACAGCGGGCATTCTATGCCGAAGGGCGCGACACCACGAAGGATAGTGTTCTTGCGGACGTCGCGGCGGAGACGGGCGTCGATCGCGAGATGTTCTTCGCCGAGATGATCTCGGACGAGGCGAAGCTGATGACCCAGCGCGATTTCGGCTCCGCGCAGAATGCGGGCATTCGCGGGTTCCCGACACTGCTAGCAGGCGATGGGACGGGCCATTATCTGCTCGTCACCAACGGCTATCGCCCGCTCGACGGCCTCAACGATGCGCTGGAGAAATGGCTCGACGCGGAATGACGGCTGCGAGCCTGAGATGGCCCACGTGTCAGGCCATCACTGCAGCATCGACGTGCGTTCGATCCGCGTCGGTGAGAGTTGTCCAACGGGCTTCTCGCCGCGCAGTACGCGCGCGAGATTGGTCAGAACGTCCTCGCTTTCGCGCACCATGAATTCCGGTCGCCCGCCAGCCATGTGCGGCGTCCACAGGACGTTGTCGAGATCGAGAAGCGGACAGTCCGCCGGTACGGGTTCGTAGCGGTAGACATCGAGGGCCGCGCCGCCGAGGTGGCCGCTCTTCAGCGCTTCGTACAGCGCTTTCTCATCGCATGTGCCGCCGCGCGATGTGTTGATGTAGTACGCGCCTTTCTTCATGCCGGCGAAGAAGGCGGCGTCCGCCAACTTCTCGGTCGCCTTTTCGTAGGGCACGTGGATCGAGACGAAGTCGGACTGTTCCAACAGTTCCGAGCGCGGCACGTAGGTGATGCCGCCGAGGCGTTGTTCCTCTTCCGGCGTCAGGCGGGTGCGCTTGTAGTAGAGCACGCGCAGCCCCATGCCCCGCAGCCGCCGGGCCACGATGCCGGAATTCTCGCCCATTCCGATGAAGCCGATGGTGTGCTCGGCGAGCACGCGGATGTCCTTGATCTGGCCCCAGTTGAACTTGTTGCGCGGAGGATCGGCCGGGAAATCGGAACCTTTCGTTGCGTCGCGCTGGGCGATCACGCGCCGATGCGCTGGAAGCAGGTTGCGCGCGAGGGCGAGAACGAGCGCGGTAATGTGGTCGGCGCACGACAGGCTCGAGAAGCGGACGAGGTCGGCGACGGTGACGCCGTGCTTCTTCGCGGCAGCCATGTCGATATGGCGCGAGTCCTGGCCGAACTGCTGGATCAGTTTTATGCGCGGGGCCGCGGTTGCGATCCGCGCGCTGGGCATTTCGGTACGCTCGAGTACGAGGGCGTCGGCGTGCGGAAGTGCGGCGTCCACCTCCGCTTCGTTCTGGCAGACGATGGTCTTCACGTCGCGCGGCAGACCGAGCCTGTCACCCATAGAGGTCAGCACGCCCAGCGGTTCGGAGAAGTCCGCGCCGAAGAAGTAAGTGAGTGTCTTCTCGCCCTGTGGCGTCAGCTTGCGCAGCAGCGCCATCTCCATCAGGCGGAACAGCGTGTCTTCCTCGGCGAACACGACGGTGAGCGGGTTGGTCATGGAGGTTCCTCGCGTAATTATTTGTCATTTCGTAGGTCGGGTTAGCAATGCGCAGCGCTGCGTAACCCGACGTCTGTCTTGCGGTTTGGTCGGCGGGTTACGCGCTGCGCACTAGCCCGCCCTACGGCGTCCTACGTTGGTTCGCGCCAGTCGATTGACCAATCGCGGATGATCTCGTCCTGATCGGCGTTGAGGGGACCTGGCACGCGCTTCACTTCAGCAGACGTGCGCGACAGCAAGATGGGGCTCTTGAGCAGGTTCCACATCGAGCCGTCGCGCGCGGGGGCTTCGAAGATCAGTCCGCGTTCGCGGGTTTGCGAGTGGCGCAGGACCTCGCTCACCGACAGTACGGGAGCTGCCTTGATCTCCCGGATGGCAAGAGCGGCGAGCACCGCTTCGCGGTCGCTGGTGGCGGATTGGGCTTCGACCGCGTCCCAATCGACGGGCTCGCCTGCTACGGTCGATGTCTCCACGAGGACGGCGCCGTCGCGACAGGTGATAGCGCGGTAGACCGTTGCTGTCCGGTCGTCGTTCCACGTCGTGCGTGTCACCCAGGCGGCAGCATCGAGCATCGCGAGATCGATGACCTGGCCCTTGCCCGTGCGGTCGCGATAGTCGAGCGCGGCGAGCGTTGCAAACAATGCGAACTGGCCTGCGTGGAGATCGGCGATGGATATGCCGGTCTTGTAGGGCACGCCGTTGACACGTGTGAGATCCATGACACCCGCCAGGCCCTGGATCGTTGTATCCATCGCGCCCAGTCCCGCCGCGGGCGCGTCGATGCCGAAGCCGCTGATCGCGCAATAGACGATCCTCGGATTGATTTCGAGGATGCGCTCGGGCGTGAAACCGTGACGGCCGAGTGTTCCCGGCTTGGTGTTCTCGACGAGGACATCGGCCTTCTGGATCATCTTAGTGAGGAGATCCACGCGCCCTGGCTTGCGCAGATCCAATGTCATGACGTGCGTGTCGGAGTTCGACAGCGAGAAGAAATAGCCGTGGCCGTTCTTGTGGGGCGGCATTTCGCGCGCAGGCTCGCCGCCTTCGGGTTCGAGTTTGGCGACGTAGGCGCCGAGCGCGCCGAGTTGGCGGCCGACCAGCGGCGCGGTCGTGAACTGGCCCATTTCGAGGACTCGGACGCCGGCAAGGGGTTTGGCCAGCGCCTTGGGTGCAGGGCCGCGTGGGGAAAGGCGCCGCTCAGCGAGGATCGCGGCGCGGATTCGGCCCGCGCCTTCCTCTGGGAGTTCTGTCGGCGTGATGCCGCGTGCGACGGACCCGCGGAGGGGCGAGCCGGGTATGCGGGTCCGGCCGTCACCTAGCCTTCGGATCATTCGGCGATGGGCGAGGTTCGGTTCGTTGCCGAGATTTGAGACCTCGATGATCGGGCCGGTCGAGATCGAGATGGCGTTGAGTTTGTCTACGCACTCGGCGACGGTGAACCCCTCGATCCACGGTGCGATCTCGGCATCGCATTGGGCAGCGTTGGCGACGCGCTTCGTCGTCGTATCGTAGCGGGGATCAGTAATCAGCTCGGGCTTGCCGATGAGCTTTGCGACACGGGACCACTGATCATTGGTGCCCGCGCACAGAAGTACCCAACCATCCTTGGCGGCAAAAGTGTTCCAGGGCGACATCGCGGGATGGTGATTGCCGACGCGCCGTGCTTCCCCGCCCGCGAAGTTCTTGGGCAGGAACGTCGCGAGCATGCCAACCGCGGTGTCATAGAGCGATGTCTCGACTTCCTGGCCGAAGCCTTGGATCCGGGACGTTCGCAACGCTGCCAACACGCCGCTGGCAGCGTAAATCGCAGCCGACATTTCAACGATCGGGCCGCTGCAATAGGCAGGCGGGCCGTCGGGTTCTCCGCTGGTGTCCATTGTGCCTGCGAGGGCTTGGATCAGTGGATCGGAAAACGCCTTCCCCGTGAGGGGACCGGCACCAGATCCGAATGCAGTGACGTCGCAGACGATGTGGGCGGCGGACAGAGCCGACCTTATCGGATGGGGCCACGCCGGATCGGTGTCGGTCGAAATGATGACGACATCCGCAGCGCGGATCAGTTGTGCTGCCAGCGAAACGTCGGCCGCGGTCCCGATGGCCAGCGGGTGTTTCCCGGGTGCGAGACTCGTTCGGGCGTGATGCTTGCCGTGGGGCGCTGCTTCTTCGACCCGATGATCAATAGCGATGACTTCCGCGCCGGCTTCAGCGAGCAGCGATCCGCAGATGCCCGCACCCAGGCGCTGGCCGAGTTCCACGACGACGAGATTGTCGAGGAAGGTTTCAGAGGGAACATTCGTCATGTCGAACTTCCTCAGACCTTGTTGTCGACGACGACGTCGAGCAGCACGGGCTTGCCGCTCCGGATCGCCTCGCCGATGGCCGGGCCGATGTCCGCAGTCTCGGTGATGCGGCGCGCGGTCATACCCATCGAAGTTGCCAGCCCGACGAAATCGACGCTCGGGTTCGCGAAGTCCATGCCGATGAAATGTTCGCTCTTATGGAACGATTTCAGGCGGCGCTTGATGATCCGATAGCCGCCGTTGTCGCAGATCAGCGTGACGATGGGGAGCTTGTGGTGTGCGATGGTCCACAGCGCCTGGATGGAGAACATCGCGCTGCCGTCGCCGACCACGGTCACGATGGGCCGCTCGGGTTGCGCCATCGACGCGCCGACCGAGGCGGGGATGCTCCAGCCGATGCCGCCGGAGCCGCCGTTGAGGTAGGAGTAGCGGTCGCGGAACGGATAGAGGTCCGTCAGGTGATGCGTGGTCGTGAAGCCCTCGTGCACGATGATGGCGTCGTCGGGCAGTGCTTCCGTCAAGGCGAGCATGAACGCATCGGGATCGATGGGCTTTGCCGGGGGGCGGGCCTTGATCGCGGTCGTGAGTTTCTCCCGCCGCGTGCCCCAGTTCGACGGTGCGAACGCGGCGAGGCGTTTGGCGGCCGTTTCCTTGTATTTGGCTGAGCCTTTTTTCGCGAGCAAAGGCGTCAGGGCGCGCAAGGTCTCGCGAACATCCGCCGTCACGCCGATTTCGACCGCGTAGTTCTTGGCGATCTCCCAATCATCTAGGCCGATATGGACGACGCTGCAGGTCGGCGGCATCGGATCGATGTCGCTTGCGACCGAGGTGCGCAACGCATCGCAGCCCAGCACGATCATGAGATCGTGCTGGTCGAGCAGTTTGCGCATGCCGGGCTGGTCCTTCGGCAACAACCCGACGTAGGCGGCGCTCGCGGAGAGGAAGCATGCGCCGGAGGCGAATCCCTGCTGGTAGGCTGGGGCGCCGATGTTCTCGGCGAAACGGGCGCCTTCTTCGAGTGCGTCGCTGCGGACAATCTCGTCGCCGGCGACGATGACCGGCCGTTCGGCTTTCAAGATGCGGTCGGCGATCTCTCCGAGCAGTTCGTCGGAGGGGCGGACGCGGGTGTCGACGTGGCTGGGCACCCCGAGTTCGATGCCGCCGGACTTGTTCAGGATGTCTCCGGGCAAAGAGATGAAGACCGGACCGGGAGGAGCGGTGAGCGCGACCTTAGCTGCACGGCGCACGATGCGCGGAAGATCCTCCAGCCGCGTGACCTCGACAGCCCATTTTACGACCGGTTCGGCTATGCGGACGAGGTTGTCGAAAAGTAACGGCTCTGTCAGGCCATGGCCTAGTTCCTGCTGGCCGGCGGTTATGATCATTGGCACGCCGGTGTACTTGGCGTTGAAGATCGAGCCCATCGCATTGCCCAGCCCGGGAGCAGCGTGCACGTTGCAAGCGCCGAGTTTTCCGGACGCACGGGCGAATCCGTCGGCCATGCCGACGACGAGGCTCTCGTGCATCGACATGACATAGGTGAGGTCGGGGTGCTCGCCGAGCGCATGCATGACAGGAAGTTCGGTGGTGCCGGGATTGCCGAACAGATGCGTTATGCCCTCGCTTTTCAGCAGCGAGACAAACGCCGACCGCCCCGTGATCTCATTCTTCGCCATGCTGCGCGTTGCCTCTTGCTGTCGATCGTTTGCCGCCATCCTGCGACAAGCCGTGGCGGGCGTCGAGGGTAGGGCGGCAAAAAGTGGAGTCTTCCTTGCCTCATACTCGTCCGCAGGATGTTGACCTGGGAACGGGCACTCCGCACAGTCGGAGCGAACCATGGAGAGGAGAACCGCAATGGCCGAGGGCAAAACGTATCATTTCACTGACATCCTGTATTCCAAGAGCGGTGGAATCGCGACGGTTACCATCAACCGGCCTGACACCTACAACTCCGTTACCCAGCATTCCGTCGAGGAATTGACTGCGGCGTTCCGGGATGCGGCCGAAGATGAAGAGATCGGTGTCATCATCTTCACCGGGGCGGGCGACAAGGCGTTCTGCTCGGGTGGCACGATGCAGGCGATCTCGGAGCGGACATCGGGGGTAAAGCGTGGCCACCTGCGCGTGCTGACGGGGCTGGCCATCCAGATGCGGACCTGTGGGAAGCCCGTGATCGGGGCCGTGAACGGCTATGCGATCGGGCTCGGCAACGAACTCCACATGATCTGCGATGTGTCGATTGCCGCTGACCACGCGAAGTTCGGCCAAACCGGGCCGAAGGTCTCGAGCGTCCCGGTGTGGGCGTGTACCAATCTGCTGCACAGGACGGTGGGCGAGAAGCGGGCGCGCGAGATGCTCTATTTCTGCCGCCAATACACAGCGGATCAGGCACTGAACATGGGGCTGGTCAATCACGTCGTGCCGCTCGCCGAGCTGATGCCGACCGCCCGGGCCTGGGCCGAGGAGCTGCTGGACAAGAGCCCGGCATCGCTGAGGATCGCCAAGCTCGCGTTCAACCTGGAATCCGACCAGAGCATGTGGGGCGGCATGTTCGCTGGCGGCGAACTGCTGGCACAACACGTGGACAGTGAGGAGTTCCTGGAGGGGCCGACGGCATGGCTCGAGAAGCGCAAGCCCAATTTCCGGACCTACCGGCGGCGGAAGATCAGGCTGGGCAAAAAAGGCTGACATCCGCAGGCGGGAGATCATCACAATTGGCCGTTTCCGATCCCGCGTTCACGTTGTGGACAGGTGAGTGGAGCGATACGGTGGCTAAATTGGATAGGCCGCTGTAAAATCGCCGCAATCCCTGGGACGGGTGCATCAACCGAGGACGTACATCGATGCGCTATGACGAGAACGATCGCGAGAGCAGCAACGTCGAAGACCGGCGCGGCCAAGGCGGCGGCGGCATGTTCGGCGGTGGCGGCGGCGGTGGTGGTGGCTTCCCGATTCCCATGGGCGGGCGTGGCGGCTTCAGCCTTACGACGATGCTGATCGTCGGCGCGCTGATGCTGCTGTTCGGGCTCAATCCGCTCGATCTCATCACAGGCGGTGGCAGCGTCGACATGAGCCGCGTGCCGCAGATGCCCCAGATGGATGGCGGGCAGTCGCCGCGGAGCGGCCGCAACGATATCCCGGGATTGCCCGGTGGTCAGGCGCAGGCGCCGGGCCAGGATGAACTCGGCCGGTTCACCCGGCGAGTGCTCGCCGACACCGAAGACGTCTGGGAACGTGTTTTCCAGGCGTCGGGTCGCCAGTACAAGAAGCCGACCTTGGTGATGTTCACCGGGTCGACGCGTACCGCCTGCGGCCAGGGGCTATCGCAGATGGGACCGTTCTATTGCCCGCTTGATCAGAAGGTCTATGTCGACCTGGCATTCTACGACGAATTGAAGCGTCGCTTCCGAGCGCCGGGCGATTTCGCGCAGGCTTATGTCGTGGCGCACGAGGTCGGCCATCACGTCCAGACCCTTCTCGGCGTCGCCGACAAGGTTCAGGAGATGAAGCAGTCCTATCCGCGAGAGGCCAATCAGATCCAGGTTCGGATGGAGCTTCAGGCAGACTGCCTCGCGGGCGTCTGGGCGAATTTGAACGATCAGCTCAAGAAGCGGCTACAACCCGGCGACATCGAGGAAGGCCTCAACGCCGCGAGCCAGATCGGCGACGATATGATCCAGCGTCAGACGCAAGGTCAGGTCGTGCCGGAGAGCTTCACGCATGGCTCATCCGCCCAGCGCGTGCGATGGTTCAAGACCGGCTTCCAGGGCGGTAGCATGCAGGTTTGCGACACGTTCCGCACGAACCAACTTTGAAGCTAAACAGAACGACGTGGGGCGGGGCGCCGTCCGAACGTCGCCCACGTTTCGAATCGAGATCGAAGCGAAGTTGCCGCTTCGATCGAGCAGAATTGCCTATGCATGTTTTGGGAAATCTCGGCAGCGTTTTGCCACCGAGAAAGTAGGTCACTGAACAACCGTCATTTTTTATTGCCGTGCAGTACGGGGTTTTTGCGGTGCGAAACACATTGCGGAACTCACTGAAATTGTGAGTTAAGTGGAATTAACCGTTTTTAATGTTGACATGAGCTGTTTTTGCACC
>CANJPN010000160.1 GCA_947475855.1 Bradyrhizobiaceae bacterium | reverse complement strand
GCGAAGACCATTCAGGAGTACCGCGAGGCAGGCGGCATCAACGAAGGCATGGACGGGATGTCCACCCGCTTCGCCTATAAGGTGTTGTCTGAAACCTTCAACTTCGACACGCAGGAGGTCGCGGCCGACCCGGTCCATCTGATGTTCGTTCTGGAACAGTCGATCCGCCGCGAGCAACTGCCTGAGGAAACCGAGGACCGCTACCTCGAATTCATCAAGGAAGAGCTGGCCCCTCGTTATGCCGAGTTCATCGGCAACGAGATCCAGAAAGCCTACCTCGAAAGCTACCACGACTTCGGTCAGAACCTGTTCGACCGCTATGTCGCCTACGCCGATGCCTGGATCGAAGACTCCGACTTCAAGGATTCCGACACCGGCCAGCTCATGAACCGTCAGCTTCTCGACCAGGAACTGTCCAAGATCGAGAAGCCTGCCGGCATCGCGAACCCGAAGGACTTCCGCTACGAGGTCGTCAAGTTCTCGCTCCGCGCCCGCGCCAAGAACGCCGGCAAGAACCCGGCTTGGACGAGCTACGAGAAGATCCGCGAAGTGATCGAGAAGCGCATGTTCAGTCAGGTCGAAGATCTGCTGCCCGTGATCTCGTTCGGCGCGAAGAAGGACGGCGACAGCGAGAAGAAGCACGAGGAATTCGTCGAGCGCATGATTTCTCGCGGCTACACGCGCCGTCAAGTTCGCCGCCTCGTCGAGTGGTACATGCGGGTCAAGAAGAGCGGCTGAGGTTGCGTCGGTCGGGACCAATATCCGGCTTGGCCGAGCGCGAACCTTACTGTGGGATGGGCGCGGTCGCAGGTGCGCCCATCGAAATGGTCATGGCGTAGTAGAAACAAGCGCCTACGAAGAGAACTGCTAAAGCTTCCTCAAGCCGGCCAAACAACGCGAGGGGCCGGAAAATGAGGTACTCAGTAGCGCGCTTGATGAGGTCCATGGCCTGCAGCTGTAGAATGGCGATATCGGGAATGCAGTTCGCAACAGCAGAGTCCCCGAACGTAGCAGCCAAGTTAACGCTGGCAGCAAGATGTTCGGAGCTTCGCCAAAAGGAACGCCGCTTAGATGGACATCATCGATCGCCGCCTCAATCCGAAGGCGAAGAGCCTCGGTAACCGCCAGCGCTTTCTGCGCCGGGCGAAGGCCGAGATCCGCGAGTCCGTCCGCGACGCCCTGAAGCGCCGCAAGGTGTCTGACGTCGACGCCGGCGAGAAGGTGAAGATTCGCTCGAAAAGCCTGCGCGAGCCTTCGTTCGGCCTGGGCTCTGGCACAGGCAAGCGCGACTTCGTGCTTCCCGGCAACAAGGAGTTCTCGGTCGGCGACGTCATCCGCAAGCCTGAAGGCGGCGCAGGCGGCTCGGGCTCGAAGGGCAGCCCGGACGGCGAAGGCGAGGACGACTTCGTCTTTCAGCTCACGCGTGATGAATTCCTCGACATCTTCTTTGAGGATCTGAAGTTACCCAACCTCGTCAAAGCGAAGCTCAAGAGCATCGCCACTCCCGAGCGCATTCGTGCCGGCATCAGCTCCGACGGCTCGCCGTCCCGCCTCAACAAGGTGCGGACCATGCGCAACAGCCTCGCGCGCCGCATCGCTCTGCGTCGCCCGAAGGTGTCGGAGGTCGAGGAGCTGGAGCAGCTGATCGCCGTTCTCGAAGCCGAAAGTCCGCGCGACGAGGAACGCATCAACATGCTGCGCGCCCGTCTCGCGCGCCTCAATTTCGTGCGCAAGATCGTGGCCTACATCGACCCGATCGACCTGAAGTACAATCGCTTCGAGCGCGTCCCCCGGCCCAAGACGCAAGCCGTCATGTTCTGCCTCATGGACGTTTCAGCCTCGATGACCGAACAGCTGAAGGACCTCGCCAAGCGCTTCTTCATGCTGCTGCACCTGTTCCTGTCTCGCCACTACACCGCCGTCGACGTCGTTTTCATTCGGCACACGACGGAGGCCCAGGAGGTCGACGAGGAAACCTTCTTCCGAGACACGGAAACCGGCGGCACCGTGATTTCAACAGCGCTCGAAGAAATGCAGCGCATCGTCAAGGAGCGGTACCCCGTCGACGATTGGAACATCTACGCGGCGCAAGCCTCCGACGGCCACAACTTCGACGACGACATGGAGCGCTGCCTCGAACTCCTCAATAACGACCTGCTGCCGCTCTGCCAGTACTTCGCCTACATCGAGGTTGCGCCCGAGGACGGCATGCCCTCCATGCAGTCCGTCGCCTGGAGCGGCTATACCGAGGTCGCCGCCGCGAACCCTCATTTCGCCATGAAGCGCGTCACCAATCCCGGCGAGATCTATCCCGTGTTCCGTGAGTTGTTCGCCGCTCAGCCGGCCAAGGAGGCGCGCCGATGAGCGGAGCAAAGGCCAATCGCCCGCTGTTTGAAAAAGCGGATTGGGATTTCGACCTTATCAATCGCACTTACGATGCCATCTCCGAGATCGGCGTCGGCGAAATGGGCCTCAACATCTATCCCAACCAGATCGAGGTTATCACCGCTGAGCAGATGCTCGACGCCTACGCATCGATCGGCATGCCGAACATGTACCGCCACTGGTCGTTCGGAAAACACTTTGCACGCGAGGAAGCCCTCTACCGCAAGGGCGCACGCGCTCTAGCCTACGAGTTGGTCATCAACTCGGATCCCTGCATCAACTACATCATGGAAGAAAACACCATGACGATGCAGACCCTCGTCATGGCGCACGCCGCCATGGGCCACAACCACTTCTTCAAGAACAACTACATGTTTCGGCAGTGGACCGACGCAACGTCGATCCTCGACTATCTGCGCTACGCCAAGGACTACATCGTAGAGTGTGAGCAGAAGGTCGGCACCGAACGCGTTGAAATGGTCATCGACAGCGCCCACGCGTTGATGAACCAGGGCATCAGCCGCTATCCGGTACATCGCCGCTCCGTGCGCGCATTGCGTGACCGCGACGTGGCACGTCGCGAATACGAGGAAGCAACCTACAACGAGCTGTGGCGGACGGTGCCACGCTCGGCGTTGCCGAAACCGCCACCCGACCCGGAAGCGCGCGCCAACCTGAAAGATAGCGAAGCGCTCGGTCTACCGCAGGAAAACCTTCTCTACTTCCTCGAGAAGCACGCCCCCAAGCTCGACGAATGGCAGCGCGAGATCCTGCGCATCGTCCGCATGCTCGCGCAGTACTTCTATCCGCAGCGCCAGACGAAAGTGATGAACGAAGGCTGCGCGACATTCTGCCATTACGAGATCATGAACCGCCTGTACGACAAGGGCCTCATCACCGAAGGCTCGATGCTGGAGTTCATGCACTCACACTCGTCGGTCGTGTTCCAGCCGCGCTTCGAGGACCGCTTCTATTCCGGCATGAACCCCTATGCGCTCGGATTCGCGATGATGCGCGACATCCAGCGCATGTGTCTCACGCCGACCGAAGAGGACAAGGCGTGGTTCCCAGAGTTCGCCGGCAACGGCGATCCCATGGGCACGCTGAAGGAAGCCTGGGCCGACTACCGCGACGACAGCTTCATCCAGCAGTACCTGTCGCCGAAGGTCATACGTGACTTCCGCCTGTTCTCGATCCACGACAGCTCTGACAGCCCGTTCGTAGAGGTGAAATCGATCCACGACGAAACCGGTTATCGCAGGGTCCGCAACGCTCTCGCAGCCCAGTACGACAGCCCCGCGCGTGATCCCGATATCCAAGTCGTCAGCGCCGACCTCGCCGGCGGTCGGCGCCTGACGCTTCAGCACCGCGTCAGAAACGGCGTACTGCTCGAAAAGGAACAGTGCGATCGCACCTTGCAACACGTAGCCCACCTTTGGGGTTATCGCGTCAAGATGGCCGAGGTCGACAATGATAGCGGCAAGACGCTTAAGGAGCACGAAGCCCTGCCGCTTCCCTGAACCGTCCCCCGGCTTCCCCTTAGTGATCTATCCGCGGCTTTGCTCTCGATGCATGACATCCACGCGAAACAGACGGTTCGTGGGTGCTTGTGCGCCTAGGTGACGAGGGGTACCGTTTTCACAGAACCATATCCTGCAAGGCAGAAGCACTTGAGCTTCCACCAGGAACAGTGAAGTATGGCTCTCAAACAGCGAATTTGATCGCCTTGTGCGTTCGCGGGATGAAACGGCCAATCGTAGGGATGCATCATGCCGAACAGGCTGAGTCAGCAACAGATCGATTTTTACGCCAACAACGGCTTTCTAGGACCCGTCGACCTGTTGTCGGCAGAAGAGTGTCTCGAAGTCCGGCGTCATGTCGAAGAGGTCGAGCAGAAACTCGGCGGGCAGATACAGAAGCGTTGCCAGATCAAGGCGCATCTTCCGTTTCCATTTCTGACCGACATCGTCTCTCACCCCAAGCTGCTCGACGCCGTGGAGGACCTCATCGGCCCCGACATCCTGTGTTGGGGATCGAGCTTTTTCCAGAAGGAGGCAGACGACAAGACGTTCGTCTCCTGGCATCAGGATTCGACGTACTACGGCATCGATCCACCCGACACCTGCACCGCGTGGCTGGCAATTTCCGAAGCATCGATCGCCTCCGGCTGTATGCGGTTCATCCCTGGTTCCCACAACAAGGGCCTCTACAGCCACGAAGAGTTGAAGACGCAGCAGAACCTCTTGTCACGTGGCCAGACAGTGGTCGGCATCGACGAAAGCAAGGCCAAGCATGTACCGCTTAAGGCCGGCCAGTTCTCGTTCCACAAGGAGGACTGCCTGCACGCCTCGCACCCAAACACGACGAACGACAGGCGCATCGGCCTATCGATCCACTTCGTCGCTCCTCATGTCCGGGAAACCAACTTCCCCGGTGCAAGCGCCATGCTTCTGCGCGGACAGGACAAGTACGGTTACTGGAAAGCAGACCTGCGGCCTAAGGTCGACTTCGACCCCGAATGCATGGCCGAACTCGACCGCGTCCTGAAGCTGTATCGAACCGCCCCCGAGAAGCGCAAGAAGACCGCATGATGCGCTGTCACTGCGCCTTGATGTTCGCAGCTTTGGCGATGGCGATATTGCGATCTATCTCCTTCTTGAGAAAGGCATCGAACTCGCGCGGGGTCATCTTCTCCATCGGCTCACCGCCGAGCGCCTGCATTTGCCGGCGATAGTCGGGCGCCTCCGCCACCTTCGTCGTCTCCGCGTGCAGCTTATCGACGATCTCGCGCGGCGTCGCTGCCGGAACCAGCATGCCGACCCAAAAGTCGAAATCGGATTCGGGATAGCCGAGTTCGACTGTGGTCGGCACGTTCGGCAGCCGGGTCAGCCGCACGCGGCCTGTTGTCGCCAGCGCATCGAGTTTCTTGTCCTCGATCAGGCCAACAGCAGCCGTGAGCGGCGTGAAGTACAAATCGATGCGTCCCGCGACCACTTCGGTCTGCGCCTCCGCCGTACCGCGGAAAGTCACCATCTGCAGTTTCGTCTTCGCCGCGTGCCCGAACAGTTCCGATGTGAAATGCGCAGCCGACCCAAAACCGACGGACGCATAGTTTATCACCCCGCCCGGCACCCTCCCTGACGCGACCATGTCGTCGAGGGACTTGTATTTCCCCGGCGGCGTGACGAGCAGGAATGGGGCATTCGTGATCGGCATCACGCCAGCCAGATCCCGGCTCACGTCATAGCTCAGCTTCGACATTGTGGCCGGGCCAACAGTGAGTGTCGCCGCTTGGAACAGGAGAGTGTAGCCGTCAGGCGTGGCACTCGCCGCAGCGGCCGTGCCGGTTGTCGTTCCACCGCCCGCGCGGTTCTCGATCACGAACGGCTGGCCTAGATTTTCCTGCAATCGCTGCGTGACTGCCCGGGCGACGATATCGATACCGCTACCCGCCGCGATCGGGACGATCACTTTGACCGGCTTGGAGGGATACGACTGAGCCACCGCTGCCGTCGTCGCCAACAACGTCGCAGCGACCGAACCAGCAAATCGAAACATGGTGCTTCCTCTCGAAAAGATGCGCTCTACACTCCGAAGAGCCGTCGCAATTGTCGAAAGGGTATCATTCGGTGATTGGAAGTTAAACCTGCCAGTTGCCACCTGCCAGTTGCCGGCGATCGAAATCGCCCGAACAGGTTGGCCGCCACGCCAATCGAAACTACGCGAGCCCGATCTGCCCCATCAGCGCGTCGACATCGAGGTCGAGCAGCATCGCCAGTGCAGCGAACTCCGCAGCCGTGAAAGCGCAGCGGCCCCTCTCCTTGGCCAGGAACTCCTGCAGTCCGATCTGCATTGTTTCAGCGCATTGCTCCATGCTCACCTGTCTGACCAAGCGGAGATCCCGCAGCGCCATGGCGGCTGGACGATCGATTTGGATTTCCACATCGGGCAAGCGCTCGCTCTTCATGTTCCTAATCCGAGAATGCCCATCTGAACGATGAGCAATATCCGCTTGCAGCCCTGGTTTGGCCATGGCATCAAATAGGCACATTTAGAACAAGAGAAGAACCATGAACGGGGAAGACCTCCGCGAGATGCGGCTTTCCTTCGGGTGGTCGCAGGAACGATTGGCGGAAACGCTCGAGGTCGACGTCTCGACGATTTCTCGCTGGGAGCGCAACAAAACCAAACCCGCGCTCGCAAGCGGCCCGCGCATCGGCCGCCTCCTGAAGCATGTCGCGGCCAGAACCGGCACCCGGGCGCTGGTCTACGGCAACGCGATGATCCCGGAAGCCCTTCTGACAGATGTGAAGTATTCGCCGACCTTCAGGGCTTTGCTCTACGGAAAGACCGGCATCTTCCTGCAAGCCAGCGACTACTACCGTAAGCGCTCGATGCTGCCGTCGATCATCATCGGCTTTCCCCTGCTCGACCTGATGACGAGCCCTGGACGTGACTACTATCTCGCCCATGTCGACACGATGTTCGACATCGGCAACCGCAGTCCGAACACCCTCTTTCGCATCGTCACGAACAGCTCGATGAAATGGCTCGGCGGTCATGAGGAATACCGCGAATACGTGATCAAGTTCCCCATGCAGAACGTTATGGACCAGACCTTCCGCCCCATCCCACGCGCGGAATACGAGGCCCGCAGGGGCAAGTACGAAGTCATCGAGGCCTGATTCCTCACGCCTGCGGCTGATGAAACACGAGCCTATTGCCGAACGGATCGGTGAGCATCAATTCGAGCGAGCCCCAGGGCATCTCTTGCGGTTCGCCGGGCTTGGCGTAGCGATAGCTCTTGGCAGCCAACACCGCCGACAACTGCTTCACGTCTGTCACTGCGATCCGCACCATCGCGCCGGGCGAGCAATCGCCGTGATGCTCGGAGAGATGAAGCACGACATCGTCGCGCCGGATGCCAAGATAGAGCGGAAAGTTCTCCCCAAAGCGGTGCTCGAACACGACCTCGAAACCGAGGAAGTCGACGTAGAACTCGCGCGCCTTCGCCTCGTCGAACATGCGCAACACAGGCGTCACTGCACAGACTGCCACCATACCCGGCTCCCCTGGGAATTCGGATAGACTTATCCAGAACAAGGACCGCCACTTTCGACCGTATCAAACTGGCAACGGCACGGCAGCTTTCGCAAACGCAATCTTCTGCCGCGCCGCGACGTCTTCCAGCTTGAAACCCTCGATCGTCTCGTTGAACAGCTTATACCAGTTCATACGCGCGCCAAGATGCAGGAACACGCCACCCAGACCGATCGCCGCGCGATCCATGAATACGAATTCCCGCGGCACCCTGACAGGCCCCTTCTCCTTCAGAATCTTATGCACTTGAAAGGCTTCCCGCCGGCCGTACTCGCCAGGCGCGGTATCCTCGGCCAGCGAGCGCACCCGGTCTTCCAACAGGGGCCCGTAAATAAACCGCGCCCAGATGCTCATCGCCTCGATCAGCTCGGAATTTAAGCCTCGGAACCCCCAGCTCTCGTAGGCATGCACGACGAGATCCCGGTTGTTCGTCAGCAGCCCGTTGTAGAGATCGATCACACCTTGCACGAACGACACCGGGAAAGTGCGGATGCAGCCGTAGTCGAGCAGGTTGATCCCCGAAGGCACGCCCTGCTCTTCGAAGATCGTGTAGTTGCCCAGATGCGGATCGCCGTGGATCACGCCATAGTGGCTGAACGGATACCACCACGCCTTGAACATCGCCCGCGCGATCTGGTTGCGATCCTCGATCGGACTTTCCTTGTAGGTGAGCAGCGGCCGCCCCTCGAGCCATGACATCGTGAGCAGCCGTCCCGTCGAAAGCTCTGGCGCCACCGTCGGCACACGGATCAGAGGATCGCCGTCGAGCACCTGCTGATAGAGCCCGATGTGGCCAGCCTCCAGCCCGTAATCGAGTTCTTCGCGCAAGCGCGCTGAAATCTCTGCCAGGATCTCACGCGTATCAACGGCGGGATCCATCCGAGCATGAATGGCGAACACGACCTTTAGTTGCGTGAGATCCGCTTCCACGGCAGACTGCATGTCGGGATACTGAAGCTTCACGGCGAGCGAGCGCCCGTCCAGCGACACGGCGCGATGAACCTGCCCCAGCGAAGCTGACGCTGCCGGCTGCGCATCGAAACTCCTGAAGCGCGCCTGCCAGTCCGGCCCCAGCTCCGCGATCATGCGGCGGCGGACGAAAGCCGGCCCCATCGGTGGCGCCTGGCTCTGCAATTGCGAAAGCTCGCGCGCGTATTCGGGCGGCAACGCCTCCGGGATTGTCGACAGCAGCTGCGCGACTTTCATCATCGGGCCCTTGAGCCCGCCCAGCGCCGCCGCGAGATCGGCCGCATTCTTGGAATTGTCGCCGTCGCGGCCGAACAGCCGCTGCCCAGCCACCCTCGCTGCGATGCTGCCGACGTTCGTGCCGACCCGCACATAGCGCGCAGCACGTGCGGAAAACCGATTTGCTTCGTCGTCATCAGCCACGGATAGGCACCTCCATGCGAACAATATCGGTGCGGCCGAAGTTGCCGTAAAGCGCGTCACAGTAGCCTTGCAATCTTGCAGGCATGAAAACGGCCGCCCGATAGAACGGACGGCCGCGGCAAAACCGGCGATGTCGATGAATTCAACCGCGTTTGGGCGTCGTGGACGATGTCGTGATGCTGCGCCACTGCCGCGTCAGCCAATTGCCGGAACTGGTGTCTTCACGCGGCGCAAGCCCATTCGACTGCAGCAGCGTAAATGCGTCCTTGTACCAAGGCGAATTCGGGAAGTTGTGCCCGAGCACCGCTGCCGCGTTCTGCGCCTCGTGCACGATCCCGATGGCCATGTTGACCTCGACGAGCCGCATCAGCGCTTCCTCGACATGCGCAGTCGTCTGATACTCGCGCACCACGACCTCGAAACGGTTCTTGGCGCCCAGCCACTGCTTATTCTTGAGGTACTGCAAGGCGACGTGCATCTCGTGCGCCGCCAGCGAATCCTCACACAGCCGGACTTTATTCTCGGCGCCCTTCGCATAAGAACTGTCGGGATAACGAGCGATCAACGTCTTGAATTCGGCCAGCGCCTTCCGCGTATTGCCTTGGTCGCGGTTGGGACCGTTGATGTCGTCGAAATAAGCCGATGCGATGATGTGGTGCGCGAACGGCGCTTCCTTCGTGCCGGGATGCATCGTGGTGTACCGCTTGGCGGTAGCGATTGCCTCCGGGTATTTGGCCGCCTTGTAGTAGGCGAAGGCCGACATCACGATCGCCCGGCGTGCTTCCGGTGAATAGGGATGGTCGCGATCCAGCTCCTCGAATTTCTGGGCCGCATCCTCGTAACGTCCGCGCGACAGCAGAGCGTCCGCGATCGCATACATCTTGTCGGCGGGATCGGGATTGAGCAGCTTCTCCGCGCTCTTCGACGAGCTGCAGGCCGCCAGCACGCATGCCGCGATCCCAGGAAGCGCCCAGCGAGCGAAGCGCGCCCAGACCGAAGACCGCGCAAATGTTGAAATTCCAGACTTGGCAAAGTCCATGTTCGGACCTGCTCCCCTCGACGCCTGCTGCCGGCGCTTAGACTGCGCAACCGAGATGCGGCACCCGAATCGATACCTTGCCGTCCCAAGTGCGGTCGACCGTGCCCCAGGCGAAACACCAAATCAAGTGGCGGCCGACCACATCCACCCCATAGACACCGGACAAATGTGGTGGCCATGAGGCGGTTCAATAGCTCAAAGCCCTTCTGGACCGCTATGGGAGGCGACCTGACAAACGCAACTATGCCGCCACGTTGTCGATCAGTCTGGTCTTTCCAAGCCAGGCAGCAGCAAGAATACGCATAGCCCCCTGCCGGGCCCCATTCTGCAACTTGTCGATGCTTGCAAGCGTCGCAGCGTCTCGCACCGCAACGTAGTCGATCTTGCCAAACCCGGCCTCCGTCAACTTGAGCGCAGCCTCCGCCGCCAGGACCTCCGCCCTCGACGCTGTCAGCGCCGCACCTTCAACGACAAGCGAATTTGCGAGCCCCCGCAGGATCCGATTCATCGATGGCGCAATTTTTCTTTCTGATTCAGAAAGGTATCGATTGCGAGACGACATCGCCAGACCATCAGCCTCACGCACCGTGGCCGCACCGATGATCTCCATCGGCAGATCCAGATCCCTCACGAGTTGACGCATCACGGCGAGCTGCTGGAAGTCTTTCTCACCGTAGATTGCCACATCCGGGGCGACCTGGGTGAAGAGCTTTGTGCACACCGTCGCGACACCGGCAAAGAAGTGCGGCCGGAAATCGGTCTCGAGCCCCTCTGCCGCACCCGCAGGCACGACGCGCGTCGCGTGCCCTGGCGGGTACATTTCTGTCACGGTCGGCGCCCAAACGAGATCGCAGTCGACCATCGCCAGGGCCGCCAGATCGGCCTCGAACGTTCGCGGATACCGGTCGAGATCCTCGTGCGGCGCGAACTGTGCCGGGTTCACGAATATCGAAACGACGACCTTGTCGGCATGCCGACGGCCAAGCCGGACGAGGTCGAGATGCCCCGCGTGTAAGGCCCCCATCGTCGGCACCAGCGCGACGCGGCTGCCCCCCTTTCGCCAACCGGCAACTGTTGCCCGGAGCGCCTTCACGGTCGAAACATGCGGTACGGCGGCATTCGTCACGGTAGACCTCCCGGCACGGATCGGTACGGCCTGAACAATTCGTCCCTGACCGCCCGCTGGTCAAGGAGAAGCCAGCTCGAAGGGACAACGGACTGAAAAGCCCGCTATCCGGAAAAGGATTCTTCCGACTTTGGCGTTACACTGCGGCGAGCCCGGCAACGAAAGCACAGTTGCATGATCACCATAGATCTTACGCCAGCCGAAGCGATGGTGCTGCTCGATCCGCAGGCCAAACAAGGCCGTGAGGCCTTCAAAGTCTCGCTGATGTGGCTGCTCGCCCAGCACCACCTGAAGGCGACCGAAATCCCCGCCCGTTGGTTCAAGCGCAGGACGACGCAACTCAGGCGCGGCCCACAGGCGGGCGCGGCTCTCCCACCTGACCTCAAG
>CANJPN010000159.1 GCA_947475855.1 Bradyrhizobiaceae bacterium | reverse complement strand
GCCGGCATGCTGCAGACATTGGGTTTCCCGGTGAAGCTCGGCGGGACGCCGCTGAGCGCGCGCCAGCCACCGCCACTGCTCGGCGAGCATTCGGCTAACGTGTTGGCGACGGAGCTTGGCATGGATGAGACTTTGATCGCGAAATTGCGAGCCGATGGTATCATTTGAACTAGTCCAGGGAGTGAAGATGCAGCGACGACACCTCGGCATTGCGGTGATTGGAGCCGGGCGAATCGGAACGCTCAGGGCACGCATTGCGGGCAAGCATCCGGCCGTCGAGTTCCTCGCGGTGTCGGATCGCGACCCGGCACGAGCCGAAGCGCTCGCGGCGACCGCCAATGCCCAGGTTCACTCCGCCGACAACGATAACGTAATCATGCATCCCTCAGTCACCGCCGTGATCGTCTCCACGCCGGAGAGCGAGCACGTGGCGCCGATCATCACGGCACTGGAACGCGGGCTTCCGGTGCTCGTCGAGAAGCCGCTGGGGCTGTCGCTTCAGGACGGCGATCGTATCATGGCTGCGGTCGCAGCCAACAAGGGCAACCTGCGCGTCGGCTACTCAAGGCGCTACAAGGACTGCTTCCTGCGCACCAAGGAGCAACTCGTGCACGGCCGGCTCGGCCGTCTCATCGGCGGCACGGCGCGCGTCTACAATTCGCGCGCGCAGGCGTTCGCGATCCTGAAGCGCGATCCGCATGCCACCCCCGTTGTCGACGTGCTCACCTACTATGTCGACCTGATGTGCTGGTTCATGGAGGGCAATCCGCCGGTGGAGGTGGTCGCCCGCGGGCAGACCGGCATTTTCCGCGAAGCAGGCTACGGTGCCCACGACGTCACCTGGGCGATCATGACCATGGCCGACGGTGCGGTGGTCAATCTCGGCGTGAGCTACGCGCTGCCCGCCCGCTACCCCACGCTGGGCCAGATGGACCGCGTCGAGTTGCTCGGCGCAGAAGGCACCATGATCGTCGACGACGACCACATGGATCACGTGTTGTTCTCCGAACGCGGTGTGCCGCACGCCTATGTGCCCGACCACAAGGTCGAGATGGCATTCCTGGGTTCGAATACGGCCGGCGACTGGGCCTTGGGCGACTTCTGGGGACCGCTCGGCAACGAGACCCGTGCCTGGCTCGATCATCTGGCGACCGGCGCGCCCTGCTATCATACGACGCCAGCCGAGGCGCGGCTCAACCTCGAAGTGACGCACGCCATCGAGCAGGCGGTAGCGACGGGGCAGGCTGTCAGGATCGGGACGCAGTAGAATAGGGGGAAGCGCATGCGGGTGCATCAGCGCGCAGCTAAAGTGTCCCGCTTGTGGGACAATATCCAGACCCCAGGTTTTTTCGTTCGGAGAAGCCGCGACTTCGGGAGAGCGGCTGCCTGGGCAGCAGGCACTCTTGGAGTACTTCTCGTCTGGTCCTGCCCGCTCAGTGCGCAGTCCTACCCGACGCGCGCCGTGCGCTTGATATCGCCGAACCCTCCAGGCGGTGCCAACGATACGATCGCGCGCATGATCGCCGACAAGCTCTCGGTTGCACTGGGCCAACGGTTTTTGGTCGACAACCGCGGCGGCGCCGGCGGCATCATCGGTGGCGAACTGGCAGCAGCCGCGCCGCCCGACGGATACACGCTGCTTGCGGGATCGGTATCGACACACTCGTTCGCGCCGATACTCCAACCCAAGCTGAAATACGATCCGATCAAGGACTTCGAGCCGGTCGCTCTTTTTGCCATCGTCCAGAACGTACTGGTGGTCAATCCATCTTGCCCGTGGCCAATGTGATGGAATTGATCGCCTACACCAGGGCCAAGTCCGGTTCCGTCAACTATTCCTCCGGTGGGCCAGGCTCCACGAGCCACTTCGCGGTCGCCATGTTCGTTGCGACCGCCGGCATCGCCAAAGATACGCTGCACATTCCACACAAAGGCGGAGCGCCCGCACTGACCGCCGTCATGTCTGGTGACGCGCATTTCTACTTCGGACCGATCCCAGGGATGGTGCCGACAATCAAATCGGGGCGCGTCAAAGCAATTGCCGTGAGCGGACCTGAGCGCACCTCGCAACTACCCGACGTGCCGACCGCGGCGGAAGCCGGGCTGCCGGCCTACCAGTCTTCCGGCTGGTTCGGGCTGCTGGCGCCCGCCAAAACGCCGCCGGACATCATCGCGAGACTTAATCAAGCCGTGGCCGAAGCGACCAAATCGGACGACGTCGTGCGCGGCTTTGCGCTGCAGGGCATTGAACCAGCAAGCATGCCGGCGGCAGCGTTCGGAGAATTCATCAAGCTCGAACTCGAGCGCTATCGCAAAATGGCGAAGGAGCAGGACCTGAAGCTCGACTGAAGTTACGGGGCGGCGTATCGCCGTCTCGCGGTTTTTTGCTTTTACTCCCGCGACTGCCTCCGTGTCATGAACGCGAGACGCTCGAACAGATGCACGTCCTGCTCGTTCTTGAGGAGAGCACCGTGAAGGGGCGGGATCAGTTTGCGCGGGTCTTTCTCGCGCAGGGTCTCGGGCGTGATGTCCTCGTTGAGGAGCAGCTTGATCCAGTCCAGCAGTTCGGACGTTGACGGCTTCTTCTTCACGCCGGGCACATCGCGGATGTCATAGAAGACGCTGAGCGCTTCATTGACGAGGCGGCCCTTCAGGCCCGGGAAGTGTACCTCGACGATCTCCTTCATCGTCTCGGTATCGGGGAACTTGATATAGTGAAAGAAGCAGCGACGCAGGAATGCGTCAGGCAGTTCTTTTTCATTGTTCGACGTGATCATCAGCACGGGGCGCTGCCGGGCCTTCACAGTCTCGCCGGTCTCGTAGACGTGGAACTCCATGCGGTCGAGTTCGTGCAACAGGTCGTTGGGAAACTCGATGTCGGCCTTGTCGATCTCGTCGATCAAAAGCACGGGCCGTTGCTCCATCACGAAGGCGTCCCACAGCTTGCCACGCTTGATATAGTTGCCGATATCCTTGACACGGGCATCGCCGAGCTGGCTGTCGCGGAGGCGGGCGACGGCGTCGTACTCGTAGAGGCCCTGCTGGGCCTTGGTCGTGGATTTGATGTGCCATTCGATCAACGGCGCGCCGATCGCGCGGGCGACTTCCTGGGCAAGAACGGTCTTACCGGTGCCGGGCTCGCCCTTGATGAGCAAGGGCCTCTCGAGCGTGATGGCGGCGTTGACCGCCACCTTCAGGTCGTCCGTCGCCACATAATTCTTGGTGCCGGTGAACCGGGTTTTCTTCTCGGTCATGTCTGTGATGTTCCAGCCGTTGATCAGAACGCGTAGGGCTTTCCGAGGTAGTCTTCGAACACGCCCGTGGTCTTTAGCGATAGCTTGCCGATGCGATCAACCAGTCCTTTGGCGCTGGCGTCCGGAGTGACGGGGGCAGAGGCGCCGCCCATGTCGCTCGACACCCAGCCGGGATGATAGATGCCGACGGCAATGCCGGCGGGCTTCAACTCTACGGCGAGATTCGCGCCGAGATTGGCGACAGCCGCCTTCGATGCCCGATAGCCCAGAGCGTTGCCAGCCGCCAGTTCGGAAGACGCCATCATCGAGGATATGAAGGCGAGCTTCCCATTCTTGGCCCGGCGCAGGGCAGGCATGAAAGCCCGCGCAGAGAGGAAAGCGCCGGTCACATTCGTCGATAGCACGCGGGTCCAGTCGGCTGCGTCGTTGCCTGAAGCGTCGATGCCGCCGCGGTTGGACATGATGCCGGCATTGCAGATCACGATATCGACGGCGCGATCGCCGAGCGCGCGGGCGGCGGCGGCGAGGGCTGCCTCGTCCGTAACGTCGGCTGACAGCAGCGTGAGCCTATCACCGCCGGCGGCAAGCCCCTTAAATCCTGGGGAAGCCGTAGGCTTGCGAGCGACGCCGACGACGTTTGCACCCTGCTCGAGATAGTTTTGGACCAGCGCGAGGCCCAAGCCCCGATTAGCGCCCGTTATCAATACTGTCGTCATGCGCCCCTGCCGCTCAGCCGGTCTGTCATGCCAGACCGTAGCACACGTCGACATGTCAGCAAGACACGGTCAGCAAGTCACGACCGAACCCGCACCAGAACGGAAAGCGCCATCCCCGATCTAGCGGGGATGGCGCGAGGGCGCGCTGTGTGGGGAAGCGCGCCCGATCGGAGCGTGTCAGATCACTTTGCTTCGACTGCCAAGGTGTGGGTGTGGGGAGCAGCCCCGGCAGCGTCGCATCGTGAGAGTGGGGCCACAGTCGGAAGTCTGCAGTCCCGGCAAGCTCCGATTATCGGCAGGTGTCAGCGCGTGGATGTTCTCCTTTTATTTTCCGGCCACTTTGAGCGTCCTCACCGACCTTTCGCCTCGTTTGCAATCTGTGCGCGAGACATCCCAGCTATAGCAACTAATTCCAAATACACGGTTAACGTGTTTTTTCTTATTTCTCAATCTTAGATTGCTTTTGTCCCACATAGCCCTCGGGGTCCGATACATGCCCCCTTGTCCGGCACTTACCACTCCAAACAGCAATCGCTTGACTGCGGCCAGCGGGTGAATAAGAACGTGTCGACTTAGACGATGGTAGAATCGTCCGAGCCCATGGCAACGCTCGCGAACTCAACATGAGTTATGGTCTCATCATGAAAGGCTCGCCTCCAAGCTCCGGCCGCCGCACCCCGGGGAAACAACCGGTGATGGCGAAGAAGGTCTCCTCTCGCGCCGCGGCTTCATCGACTGCAATATCGGTCAAGGCGCCTGCCAAAGCGGCGCAAAAGGCTAAAGCTGGCGCCGGCAAGGGCAAAGGCGCCGTGAAGGCGGTTGCTCCGAGCGGTCAAGTCAAAGCTTCAAAGGGCACCAAGCCCGGGAGCGGTCGCCCTCTCAAATCTGCCACCCCCAAGGCACCGCTGGCAAAGGGCCATGGAGCTAAGAAGCCTACACCGACGCCAGTTGCCGCCAAACCGCCGAAAATGCCTGCGAAGGCAGGTGCAGCCAAAGCGACGAAGGCCGACATCAGAGCTGTCACCGTCAAACGAGCTGCCGTGGACGTTAAATCGGGGGTCAAAATGAAGGGGAACTCTGCCCCGGACAAGACGGTCAAAGCTGTGAAGTCCGGAGCCGACCGCCAGACATCCTCTCCAAACGTCGTGATCGTCAAACCGCAGCCAGCGCCTGCCAAAGTCGTCCTGCCAGAGAATTACAAGCCGATCGACGCCGAACCGTACATGAACCCCATGCAACGGCAATACTTCCGGATCAAACTGCGAAACTGGAAAGAAGATATCCTGCGGCAGACGCGCGAAACGTTGCAGGGCATGCATGAAGACACAATCCAGTATGCCGACCTTGCGGATCGCGCCACGTCGGAAACCGACAGGGCACTCGAGCTTCGGGCCCGCGACCGGCAGCGCAAGCTGATCTCCAAGATCGACGCAGCGCTCGCGCGTATCGAAGACGGCACCTACGGCTATTGCGAAGAGACCGGCGAGCCGATCGGCCTGAAACGCCTTGATGCTCGCCCGATCGCGACATTGTCGCTCGAAGCACAGGAACGTCATGAGCGCCGAGAGCGCGTTCACCGGGGCGATTAGGCGTTCGACCGCCTTTGCTTCTGCTGCTCGAGCTAGCTCTCAAACGAGATTATTTGGCTTAGGCTCCGCGTGGCCAACCACACGGCCGATTTCCGGCAACCCTTGCCGCACTGCGCGCTCGAACGCATCGACGTGGTCGTGCACGTCAAGCACGGAGCGGTTGGGATCAGCGTAGCAGTGGTAGTTGACGACCAGCCCTGCCTCCGTCCGCCGCACGCGCACATCATGGATATGGCTGATCGCGCTGCCGCTACTCGCGATGATACGCAACGCATCGGCAATGCGGGTGACCTCCTCGGGCGGCACATCGCTGCCCTCCAGCGCACGCACTTCGAGCGGCTCCAGATGCACTTCGACCTCGACGCCTTCGCCGAGTTCGGCGACGACGGCGCGCTCCAGTTCTGTCGCGATAGCATGGCCCGCGCTCAGCGACAGGCGCGCATCGACCTCAAGATCGAGGCTGACCGACAGTCGCTCGTCGAGCCTCTGGATCGTGACATGGTGGACTGGCCGCCGCATCATCGCAGCGACATGCAGCACACGCTCCAGTACCGTCTCGTCGTCGAGCGCGAGCGGCGCAGTCGTCACCACCACCGATGAGCCAGGATACTCCACCTGGAGCTTGGCAATGACGTCGTCCTTGATGGCCGACACCCGGTCGTGCGGCAGCGTCCGCGCGACGCCAATATTGATGTCGCCGAAGATTTCAGGTCCCACGGCGCGAACGCGGACGCCTTCGACACGGGCAACGCCCGGCACGTCGGCTGCGATCTGCTCGACGTGTTGCGAGAGGCCATGAGGCACTGCGTCCATCAACGTATCGATGGTGCGCTTGCCGAGCCGCCAGCCGGCGATTGCGATGAAGATGGAGACCCCTATCGCCGCCAGCAGGTCACCCTGGTGGAACCCCCAGGCCGAGACGAGGAGGCCGATCAGCACCAGTGTCGAACTGACGAGGTCGGAAGAGAAGTGCATGGCGTCAGCCTCGAGCGCCTGGCTCTTGGTTTGCCTGGCGATGCGCATCAGCGATCGCGAGCGCACGATATCGACGACGATTGAAATACCAAGAACGGCGTAGGCCAGTATGGAATGCGAAATTTCGGGTGCGCCGCTTCTCATACGCGAAATCGCTTCAACGGCGACGTAGACGGCGACGAGGAACAGCAATCCCGTTTCGACAAGGGCTGCGACCGCCTCGACCTTGCCGTGGCCATAGGGATGGCGTTCGTCTGCGGGCTTCGCGCCGATGCGGACTGCGAAATAGGTGAGGATCGTCGCGCCGACGTCGAGCAGCGCATGCAGCGCGTCGGACAACATCGCGAGGCTACCGCTCGAGATCGCGGCGGCGAACTTCCCTATCGCAAGCCCGGCACTGGCCAGGATAGAATTGAATGCCGCTGTTTCCTTGATTCCGGACATCATTGGGCCTGTCGTCGGTGAATTCAGTGCTGTCCGAGCGCGGCGGGGCCGAAACGGAGGCAACGCGCGCCAGGAGCGGTAAATGACATGCCGGCCTGCGGCATCACAGCCGATGCTCACAGACGCATCGACGCGGCGTGCAATAGGGTCACACTTTGGCGAAGTTACCAAGGTCCAGAGGATTATCCGCTCACGCTGGTCGGCCAAATCCCCCGCCGGTGGGCGTCACGATGATTATGGCTTCGCCTGATGCGATGCGGGTCTCGTCGCAGCCCTGCAAAAGCTCGATGCGGCCGTCATTGCGTCGCACGCTGTTCGCGCCGCACTGGCCGGGCTCGCCGCCGTCGAGACCGTAGGGCCGGACTTTCCGCGACGATGTGAGCAGCGCGCAGTCCATTTCTTCGAGAAAGCGGATGCAGCGCTCGATACCGTCGCCGGCGGTGTGGCTACCACGACCACCGGAGCCGCGCCGGATCGTAAACCGCTCGAGCAGCACGGGGTAGCGCAACTCGAGGATTTCGGGATCGGTGAGGCGCGTATTGGTCATGTGCGCATGGACCGCTGCGACCCCGTCGAAATCCGGGCCCGCCGGCGTGCCCGAGCAGATCGTCTCGTAATATTGGTAGCGCGCGTTGCCAAAGGTCACGTTGTTCATGGTGCCCTGGCTCGGCCCCATCGCGCCCAGCGCCGCCATGAGACAGTTGACGACGACCTGGCTCGTCTCGGTGTTACCCGCAACCACGGCGGCTGGATATTTCGGCGACAGCATGGAGCCTTCAGGCACGATCATCCTCACGGGCTTCATGCAGCCTGCGTTGAGCGGTATCGGCTGGTCGCACAACACGCGCAGCACGTAGAGCACAGCCGCGCGGGTCACGGGCTCGGGCGCGTTGAAGTTGTTCGGTTGCATCGGGCTGGTGCCGGTGAAATCAAACGTGACTTCGCGCGCCTTGCGATCAACACGGACCGCGACTTTGACCCGCGTACCCTGGTCCATCTCGACCTCGAATGCGCCATCGCGGAGGCGATCGATCAGCGCGCGGACGCTCGCCTCGGCGTTGTCCTGCACGTGGCGCATGTAAGCGCGAACGACATCGAGGCCGAAGTGCTCGACCATGCGGGAAAGCCCTGCGACGCCCTTGGCGCTGGCGGCGACTTGAGCCTTGAGATCCGCGATGTTCTTGTCAGGCGCGCGCGCAGGATATCGCGCGCCGGTCAACAGCGCCCGCGCCTCCGTCTCACGGAAGCGGTCGGCCTCGACGAGCTTGAAGTTGTCGATGTAGACGCCCTCTTCCTCGATGCGCGTCGCCTTCGGCGTCATCGAACCCGGGGTGAGACCTCCGACGTCCTCATGGTGCCCGCGCGAGGCAACGTAGAATAGGATTTCGTTGCTGCTTGTCTGGAAAACCGGCGTGACCACGGTGATGTCGGGCAGATGCGTGCCCCCGTTGTAGGGGGCGTTGATCATGTAGACGTCGCCGGGGCCCATGCTACCTGCGTTTTCGCGCGCGATGGTCTCGACGGCGCGATCCATCGAGCCGAGATGCACGGGGATGTGCGGCGCGTTGGCTACAAGACGCGCGTCGGCGTCGAAAATCGCGCAGGAGAAATCTAGTCGCTCCTTGATGTTCACGGACTGCGAGGTGTTGCGCAGAGCCTCGCCCATCTGTTCGGCTATCGACATGAAGAGGTTGTTGAAGACTTCGAGCAGAACCGGATCAGCCTTTGCGCCGGCCAGTTCGCGACGACGCGGCGCCACGCGGCGCAGCACGAGATCGTTGCCAGGGCTGACCTCGAGACGCCAGCCTGGCTCGACGACGACGGTCTGGTGCGTTTCAATGACGATGGCGGGACCGTTCAAGCTGGTGCCTGAGTGCAGTGCATCACGCCTGATGACCGGTGCGTCGTGCCAACCACCGGCAGAGAAGAAGCGCGTGGTTGCGCCGGTGTCAGCCCTTCCGGGTCTGTCACCGGTGGAAGGTTGTGCCTCGGTGTCAGCCCCCGTGGGTCTGACACCTTCCCTTTCGCTGGCTTCAGCGTCGATGGCAGCTATGAAAATGCGCTTTTCGGGCGAGACGAAGCCGAATTGCTGGCGGTGCTTTTCCTCGAACTGGCGGCGCATCTCGGCCAACGGCGCGGCGGCGGACACGGCAATCGCCGTCTCACTCGTCTCGTAGCGGAGCAACAAGCGCGCATCGTGCCTGACCGCATCAGGCGCCGCACCCTGGGCTACGAGATCGTCGAGATTGCGCGCGGCCAGTTCGTCCACGAGAGTTGCAATTTGGGTCAGGCTGGCTGAGCCAAGCTCCTGCTCGACCGAACGCTGGCGGCTCGTCGACAGTTGCGCGAGCCCCATGCCGTAGGCAGACAGAAGGCCCGACAGCGGATGAATGTGCACGGTCTCCATCCCGAGCGTGTCGGCGATCATACAAGCGTGCTGACCACCAGCCGAGCCGAAGCAGCCCAGCGCATATTCAGTGACATCGTAGCCGCGCTGCACGGAGATCTTCTTGATGGCATTAGCCATGTTCTCGACGGCGATGCGCAGGAAACCGTCCGCGACATCGGCAGGGCTGCGGCCGTCGCCTATTCGATTAGCGATCTCACTGAAGCCTGCTCGAACGCCTTCCTCGTCGAGTGGTTGATCGCCGTTCGGCCCAAATATCGCGGGAAAGTTGGCGGCATCGAGCTTGCCGACCATGATATTGGCGTCTGTGACAGTGAGCGGTCCCCCCCGCCGGTAGCTGCGTGGGCCCGGGTTCGCACCGGCGCTCTCGGGGCCGACCCGGAAGCGGTGTCCATCGTATTTCAAGATAGAGCCGCCGCCCGCCGCCACCGTGTGAATGCGCAACATCGGCACGCGCAGCCGGACACCCGCGACCTCCGTCTCGAACGAGCGCTCGTATTCGCCCGCGTAGTGCGACACGTCGGTCGAAGTCCCGCCCATGTCGAAGCCGATGACCTTGTCGAAGCCGGCGCGGCGCGCGGTTTCCGCCACCGCGACTATGCCGCCAGCGGGGCCGGATAAAATCGCGTCGCGGCCCTGGAACTGGTTGGCGGCTTTCAGGCCACCGGACGACGCCATGAACATCACGCGTGTCGCTTGGGTGTCGGACACGGAGGGTCTGACACCACCGAGTGCACCCGAAACCTTCTCGACGTAGCGGCGCAGGATGGGGGACAGGTAGGCGTCGGCAACGGTGGTGTCGCCGCGGCCGACGAGCTTGATGAGCGGGCTCACCTCATGGCTTGCGGACACCTGGCGGAAACCCAATTCGCGCGCCAATTTCGCTGCGGCCTGTTCATGCGCGGGATGGGCGTAGGAATGCATCAGCACGATCGCAACTGCGTCGTATCCGTCATCGCGCAGCGATTGCAGATCACGGCGCAATGCAGCAATATCGAGCGGCGTCTCGATGGTGCCGTCGGCGCGGACGCGCTCAACCGCCTCGACGACGCGTGAATAGAGCATGTCGGGCTTGACGATCTTTCGGGCAAAAATGTCGGGCCGCGCCTGATAGCCGATCTCGAGCTGATCGCCGAGCCCTCGGGTTATGACCAGCGCGACCCCCTCCCCCTTGCGCTCCAGCAGAGCGTTGGTCGCGACGGTCGTGCCCATCTTCACGGCGGCTATCCGCCCAGACGGAATGGCCGCACCGGTGGCCACGCCGAGAAACCGCCGGATGCCTTCGAGGGCAGCATCATCATAGGCGCCAGGATTCTCAGATAGCAGCTTGCGCGCGTGAAGGCGGCCTTCCGGATCACGCGCCACGATGTCCGTGAACGTGCCGCCGCGGTCGATCCAGAATTGCCATTGGGTCATTTGCTTCGAGTTCCGTTTGCGATGGGGGAAGCCCCGGGGGCCGCCCTCGCCGTTGAACGTCGCGATAGGCCACCGCCGACGCCAATGGATCAGATCGCAGGCAGCTTGGGCAAGACGCTGTTTGCGCGCAGGCGCCCTGGCTACCTAGAGCAGTATCCGATCAAACGCGATCGCCGGGGGCGATCGAATGATCGCATGAAACTGCTCTAATCCCTAGAATCTAGAGCATCTTTATCCGACCAGAGAATCGCGAAAGCGGTTCCGTCTTGTCGGATCATGCTCTCGGTCTTGGCAAGCGCTCGAAGATGATGCAGCACCAACCGCGGCCAAGGCAAAAGCGCCATCCAATGCCCCGACCGCCGACCGATTCCATCCTTTCGGGTCCGGGCCCCTCAGGGAAGCCTGAAACTGAACTTTCCTTCATAAAGGCTTAGGCGAAATTTCGGACAAATATCAGGAGCCGAGAAAATCGTGACATATATCGGGCAGCTCTGTGTAGTGACAGTGCAACAGCAGTTCGAACGTGGGCGTTGATGAATAATTTGCCATGAGCACAAGCTCCAGAATTCACGATTTTTCCTCCCTCTCGAGTCATGCAATGGCCGTTGCCTGCCGTCACTTTCTCAGCAGTCGCAATGGATCGATCGCGACCACCTTCGGCGTGGCCTTGCCCATTTTGCTGCTGATCGT
>CANJPN010000158.1 GCA_947475855.1 Bradyrhizobiaceae bacterium | reverse complement strand
TGTCGTTCCGGTTGAAGATCATGGAGTTTGGCGCCTTGTTGGGCGATTCAATGAACGCTCACCTTGCATGGCGAGTATGGCAAACCAACGAGGTAGCCATACAAACTTGTGCAATCTAGAGCATCATCCGACCGGACAGAATCGCTTTCGCGATTCGCTGTTCGGATAAAGATGCTCTAGATTCTAGGGATTAGAGCAGTTTCATCCGATCATTCGATCGCCCCCGACGATCGCGAATGATCGGATACTGCTCTAGCCAATCACGAGGTGCGACAGCACGCAGCCACCCTATTCGGCGCCCCAGATCCGATCTGACACAGCTTGTCGAACTGATATCCGAAGCAATTCAGAGCAGCTGAGCGAACCGATCCTTCAGAAATGCTACTGCGCCTTGATGCCGGTGGCCTTCACCACCTCCGGCCAGCGCTTCAGCTCGGCCTTTAAGAATTTGTCGAATTGCTCGGCCGTTCCGCCGACGATCTCCGCCGCCTGCGCTTCTTCCAGTGCCTTGCGGATCACGGGGTCTCCCAGCACCTGATTGAAGATGCCGTTGACGCGCGTGACGAGCGCCGGTTCCATTCCGGCCGGCCCCACGATGCCGTGCCATACCGCCACGTCGAACCCCGGCAATGTTTTGCCCACCGCAGGCACGCCCGGCAGTTGAGGCATCGGCTTGACGCTGACGCCTGCCAATGCACGTATTTTGCCGTCTCGGATGTGCCCAAGAGCGGTCGAAACGGTGATGATGGCCGTGTCGGCGTCGCCGCGAAGCAGCGCCAGCGACATCTCGGAGCCGGAACGGTACACCACGTTGGCCTGTTCGATGCCGGCCTGGATATTGAAGTACGACATGAACAAGTGCGTCCAGTTGCCGAGTCCGACGGACGCATAGTTGAACTTGCCTGGCTGCTGTTTCGCTGCCGCGATGAACTCCTCCAGTGTCTTGAAGGGCAAGGTTTCTCTGATCAGGATTGCCGCGGGGAGGTTCACGGCATGGATGATTGGTGAAAAGGCCGTGTGCGGGTCGTAACTTAGCTGAGCGAGCACATGCGAAACGGCGTTCGGCCCAACTTCCGCGAGGAACAGGTTGTATCCATCTGGAGCCTCGCGAGCGACGGCGGCTGCCGCGATCGTGCCACCGGCTCCGGCGCGATTTTCCACCACCAGCGGATTGCCGTTGGCGTACTGAGGGAAACCGTTCGAGAGATTGCGCGCCAGCGTGTCGGCCGCCCCGCCAGCCCCAAGCGGCACGAGCAGTCGCACGGGCCGCTGCGGCCACTGCGCAGCGCTCTGAGCAAGTGCGTCAAGAGATGAAAGCGTCGTAACGCCGAGACAGAAGGCGGCCGCCGCAACCGCAATCCGCATAAGACAATGGCGCTTCATCGCAGTTTCCCCCGGTTTACGACGGGTCATTCGATGACCGGTCTTCTAACGCTCCACAGATAGAGGTCGCTTGCGTGGGGTGCAACAGAAGTGGCTGCCAGCAGGGGAGCAAGGCTTCGAAGGCCGCAAATGGGCACTAATGATCATGCAACCTGCCGTTTCCGGCATTTGGACCCCTTGCGAGCCCCTTGCCTTATGACCATTTCCGCTTAATCTTGCATGGCACCGAAAAAATCAAACCCAGCTCTGCGAGTAATGCAGGGCTTGCTCCGTCACTGCTTTCGCCGCTGTCGAATTCGTAGCCTCTGCTCCCGGTACGCCGAGACGGGAGTGGCACGCCGTGCGGGCTTCCCGGCTGCTGGGAATATTGAAAATGGACTGGGACAAGCTCCGCATCTTTCACGCTGCGGCCGAGGCGGGCAGCTTCACGCATGCGGGCGACGGCTTGCGCATGAGTCAGTCGGCGGTGAGCCGTCAGGTGTCCGCGCTGGAGAAGGAGCTGGGAGTCGCACTGTTCCATCGTCATGCGCGCGGCCTTGTGCTGACCGAGCAAGGCGAGATCCTGTTCCGTACCGCCACCGAGGTGATGACCAAGCTGCACACGGCTGAAACCCTGCTGTCGGATGGTACCACCAAGCCCACGGGAGAGTTGCGTATCACCGCGCCGATCGGCCTCGGCACAGTGTGGGTGACGCAGCGCCTGCGCGAGTTCATGGAGCTCTACCCGGAGATTCGCATCGACATCGTGCTCAATGACGACCAGCTCGACATCGCCATGCGGGAGGCCGACGTGGCGATCTGGACACGCGAGCCAGAGCAGCCCGACTTGATCCGGCGCCAGCTCACCACGGTTCCGATCCGCGCCTTTGCCTCGACGCAGTATGTGCGCCGCTTTGGTGCGCCACGCTCGCTGAGTGAGCTCGACGGACACCGCTTCGTATCCTATGGCGGCAATCCCGTGGCCCACCTGTCCGCCATTCGCTGGCTCGAGACCGCCGACCGCGAAGGCAGGGAGCCTCGCGTGCCCGTGCTTCGCGTCAATTCTGTCGTCGCGATCAAGTATGCAATTCGTTCAGGCATCGGCATCGGCCTAATCCCGGATTACCTGACCGAGGAGGAGACGGATCTCGTGCCGGTACTCGAGAACGTGCAACTGCCGACGATGCCGCTGATCTTCGTCTATCCCGAGGAACTCAAGACGGCGAAGAAGGTGCAGGTTTTGCGCGACTTCCTCGTCTCGAAAGCGCGGCAGTTGAAGTTCTGAAGCTTCGCGCTTCGACTGCGGCTCGGAGTCCATGCGCGCTTTGCATGGCTTTTATGCCAAGTCTCAGGTTGTCGCCCGTACTCCGGGGAGTTACGTATATTTAGCTGTGACGGACAGCTATTGAAGGCGTTACCCTCCCTTTTTACGCCTTCACTCGTCCCTTCGGGGGCGGGAATTGACCTAGGCCGGGCCCTGTGCCCGGCTTTTCTTTTTGGTGCATCGCCTTCATCGCTTTGGAGGACGCATCGAACTTCGGCACATGTCCGTTTAAGCCACTCACGAGCATCCAGAGCAACAGCCAAACAGGCATCAGCGCGCGGCGGCTACCTGCTCGAGGAACGGCTTGATTGCGCGCCAGGGCCCTTCGGCCATCGGTACGGTGTGAAAGCCACCGGGTATCGTCAGCATCACCTTGTGCGACGTCGCCGCCGCATAGAGCCGTTGACCGAGTTCGTACGGCACGATCGTGTCTCGATCGCCGTGATAGATCAGGACCGGCGCACGGACTTTGCCGATGTGAGCGGTCGAATCGAACTTGTCGAGCATCAGCCAGCGCACGGGGATCCAGGGAAATCGGCCTTGGGCGACGTCGGCGAGCGACGAGTACGGACTGTCGAGAATCACGCCGGCAGCAGGGCGATCGGCAGCGACTTGCACCGCCACACCGGTGCCGAGGCTCTCGCCGAACACGACGATCCGTCCAGCCTCGACGCCGCGCGACCGCAACCAGTCGAAAGCGAGCTTTCCATCGGCGATCAATGCCGCCTCGGTCGGTTGTCCCGTCGATCCGCCGTAGCCGCGGTAAGCGAGGGTGAGGATGCCGTAGCCGTCGCCGATGAACGGTTGGATGCGGTGCGCACGGTGCGAAGGCGCGCCACCTTGGCCTTGGAAATCGAGAATGACGGCTTTGCCGTTGCGCGGCTCGGACCACCACGCGACGAGTCGTTCTCCGTCGGGCGTCGTCAGCGTCACTTCCGACATGCCGGCGAGGCCGACTTCCGCGGGCGCGACGTGGCGGATGTCGGGAAAATAGATCAGCTTGCGCTGGTATACGAACAGCAGCGCAACAGCCGCGACATAGACGATCGCGAAGGCGCGCAAGGTGAGCACGACCAACCGGCCGGCACGGAAGCCGCCCCCACCATTGATGTCTAGCGGCTGATCCATGGCATTTCACCTGCGTATGCCGGCGCTATCGTGAAGTTATCATCTCATCCCTTCCGATCCACGAATCTTCGAAGTTAAAAGCTCGTTAACTCGTGGAGGACCAGCGACGGTGCGCTGTACGAATTAATGTATCTCGGGCTCCGGCACGCTCGCGCCCGCCTCCAGGAAATCGAAATCGCATCCGTCGTCGGCCTGTCCCACGTGTTCTTGATACATGCGGCCGAACCCGCGATCATACCGCGGCGGCAGTGGCTTCCAGGCGGCGCGGCGACGCGCCATCTCTTCATCCGATACGTGGAGGTGAATGCGTCGCCCCTTCACGTCGACCTCTATCTCGTCGCCTGTCTTGACGAGCGCCAGCGGCCCGCCGACGAAGCTCTCCGGCGTGACGTGAAGGATGCACGCGCCGTAGCTCGTCCCCGACATCCGCGCATCGGAAATGCGCAGCATGTCTCGAACGCCGGCCTTCACGAGCTTGCGCGGGATCGGCAGCATGCCCCACTCGGGCATACCGGGCCCGCCCTTCGGCCCGCCGTTCTGCAATACGAGTATATGGTCCGGCGTCACGTCGAGATCCTCGCGCTCCACCTCGCGCGCCATCTCGTCATAGTCGCGGAACACGATCGCTTTCCCCCGATGCTGCCGCAGGCGAGGCTCGGCCGCAGCGGGCTTCATCACACAGCCGCGTGGCGCGAGGTTGCCCTTCAGAATGGCAGTCGCGCCCTCCGCATAGATCGCCTTGTCGAGCGGCAGGATCACTTCCTTCAGCCACACCTTCGCCGTCGCGATGTTGTCGCCGAGCGTCCGCCCGTTCACGGTCATCGCGCCGCCGTCGAGCTTGCCCCGCAGCTCCGACATCAGCCCAGGAAGTCCACCTGCATAGTACATATCCTCCATCAGGTACTTCCCCGACGGCCGGATGTTCGCGATGACAGGCACTTCGCGGCTGAGCTGGTCGAACCGCTCGATCGACAGCGCGATGCCCGCACGCCGCGCCATCGCGATCACGTGGATGATCGCGTTGGTCGACCCGCCAACCGCCATGTGGACCTTGATCGCATTGTCGAACGACGCCGGCGACAAAACTTTGTCCGGCGTCATGTCCTCCCACACCATGTCGACGATGCGCCGCCCGGAAGCCGCGCACATCCGGGGATGGCTCGCATCGGCCGCAGGGATCGTCGATGCGCCCGGCAGCGAAAGCCCCAGCGCCTCCGCGATCATCATCATCGTCGCGGCAGTGCCCATCACCATGCAGGTGCCGAACGATCGCGCGATGCCGCCCTCGATCTCCGCCCAGTCCGCGTCGGAGATGTTGCCCGCGCGCTTCTCGTCCCAATACTTCCAGGCGTCCGAGCCAGAGCCGAGTTGCTCGCCGCGCCAGTTCCCTCGCAGCATCGGCCCGGCGGGAATGTAGATGAACGGCAGCCCCATCGAGATCGCGCCCATCACGAGGCCCGGCGTGGTCTTGTCGCATCCGCCCATCAGGACGGCACCGTCGATCGGATAGCTGCGCAGGTTCTCTTCCGCCTCCATCGCCAGCATGTTGCGATAGAGCATCGTCGATGGCTTCTGGAACGGCTCCGATAGGCTCATGCACGGGATCTCGACCGGAAATCCTCCGGCCTGCAGAATGCCGCGCTTCACGTCTTCCGCACGCGCCTTGAAGTGCGCGTGGCACGCGTTGATGTCGCTCCACGTATTGAGGATCGCGATGACCGGTTTTCCCTTCCAGTCGTCGCCGTCGTAGCCCATCTGCCTCAAGCGTGACCGATGCCCGAACGATCGCAGATCCTCCACTCCCAGCCAGCGGTGAGAGCGTAGCGATTCCGGCGATTTGCGGGGGGTCATGGAGGGCTCTGTCGGGATGCGGCGGTGAAAGGTCTATCGCACGCACTCTATGCCCAACGGCGCTCCCCCGCCAAGCAAGTGTCACGAGGCAAGTGTCACGAGGCGCCGCGAGGGGGCGCCCCGTGAATGCTGTGCTTCAGTGAGCGCCGTGTCCGCCGCCGCCACCGCTGGAGCCGCCGAGCACCGCCGGATCCATCATGCCGAAGATCATCGCGATGTGAGCGACGACGAGAAACAGCGCGACGAAACCAGCGTGAAGCCCCATCCGTGAATGGTCGTTCAGCCCTTTGCCGATCAGCCCCAGGTCGATCAGCGCGATCCCGCCCAGAGGCACCACGCAGGCGAGATAGGTTGCGACAGCGATCACATCGGCCGGCCCGCGCCAGGCACCGGCCTTCGTGATCGGCACCACGGCGTTGAAGATGAGATAGACGAAGATCCCGACGAAGATCACGCCCGCCATGATGCTTGCGATCTTGTTCACGGTGCGTACGGGGCCACCGTATTCCCGTGTGTAGAGCAGATAGAGTTCGCTGATCGCGACGGTCTCCGCCAAGATGACGGGTACGGCCATGTAGAGCAGCAGGTTCCACGGCTGGTTGACCGCGAGCAATTCCATGTAATGCGTCATGTTCATGTGATTGATCCTTATCGGCGCGCGCGAGTGCGCGTCCGCGCCTTCGAGTGACGTTGCTTCAAGTGCGATGATGAGAAGATCGTTCCGCTAAGCGCGCGGCGGCGGCACCGGCGGCCTCGTGAGTGTCGAGGCCATGGCGGTCACCGGCAGCAGCGAATAGCTCCTGCCCTCGAACCGCGCCGGAAGGGGTTCGCTTGCCGCAGCAGCGAAGGCGTGCACCGCGCTCGAACAGCAGCAGTCGCCACCATCGCCGTTTTGGTGGCAGGGCATGTGACCGTCGTGCGACAGGCAGTCGTGGTGCGCCCTGATTTCAGCCCGAACGTAGATCGAAGCATTGGATCTCGCCGCCGGCTCGCAGTTCTCGGCGCGATATCGCGTCCGCTCTGTCACGACCTCGGCGCCGGCCGCATGTTCTACGGAAGTTCCTGCCGAAACGGCTGCCGTCGAATGAGCCGTGCCGACACTGTGATGTGCCCCGTGGTGCTGATGTGCGCGTGCAGGCGCCGCCAGCGACAGCGTTAGGAAG
Organism: Bradyrhizobiaceae bacterium; assembly: GCA_947475855.1. Taxonomy (GTDB): domain Bacteria; phylum Pseudomonadota; class Alphaproteobacteria; order Rhizobiales; family Hyphomicrobiaceae; genus CAMDPA01. Next base: position 4,678 of record CANJPN010000158.1, on the reverse strand, counting down.
ATCAAGACCAGGGGCAACCAGCGCGGCATCGCGATCCCATCAGAATACGACGCCGCAATCTAGCACGTCGCGCCGCCGGATGCGATGGCCGCTATTCCAGCTTGATCTTGCCTTCTCGGACCACACGGCCCCACTTTTCTATTTCGTCCTCGATGAACTTGCCGAACTCGGCCGTCGTCATGTTGCCGATGTCGGCACCGTCTCGCTCGAATTGGGTCGCGGTCTCCTGCGATTTGAGCACCGCACTCACCTCTCGATGCAGCTTCTCCACGATGGCCGCCGGTGTTCCGGCAGGCGCTGCGAAGCCCCACCAGTTCGCTGCCGAATAGCCCGGCACACCGCTCTCCGCGATCGTCGGCACGGTCGGGAACAGCGATGTGCGAGCCGTGCCGGTCACGCCGAGCGCCTTCAGCTTGCCGCTCACGACATGCGGCTGCGATGCGACATAGGAGTTGAACAGCACCTGGCTGTGCCCGCCCACTACGTCGATCATCGCAGGCCCGCCGCCCTTGAACGGCACTTGCTGGATGTCGACCCCGGCCATCATCGAAAACAGCACGCCCGCAGTGTGCGTGAAGCTGCCGATGCCGGCATTGGCCGCGATCAATTGACCTGGCTTCTGCTTGGCGAGTGCGATCAGTTCGCCAACCGAGTTGGCAGGGAGAGAAGGATGGACGGTGAGCACGCTTGGCCCGCTGCCCAGGAATACGATTGGCGTGAACGCTTTGATGGGATCGTATTTGAGCTTGTAGACGGCAGGATTGACCGCGTGCGACAGCGACATTTGCAGGAGCGTGTAGCCGTCGGGCGGTGCATTCGCGACGATCTCTGTGCCGATCGTGGCGCCAGCGCCGCCACGGTTGTCGGGCTGCACCTGCTGGCCGAGCCGTTTGGTCAGTCCGCTGGCGACGGTTCGCGCGATCAGATCGACGCTGCCGCCCGGCGCGAACGGGATGACCAGCCGGATCGGGCGGGCGGGGTACTCTTGCGCCGTCGCGGCGGCGCAACCCGCAATCGAGAGGCACAAAGTCATAATTGGCATGCAACTGACGCGCTGCATTCGCTGGATTCTCCTAGATGCAGGCTGCCAATTCTCAATCCGCTTTGATCTTCAGTTCGGTGATGATCTTGCCCCATCGCTCCCGCTCAAACGCGATGAACGACGAGAACTCTTTCGAGCTCGAGCCGACGGTTTCGACCGCGAGAGTGGCAAACCGATCCTTCACAGCCTTGTCCTGGCTTAGCGCACGCACGTCCCGCTCGATCATGTCCTTGATGGCCTGCGGAACTCCCGAGGGCACGCCAATGCCGAAGAAGGAGGTGGCGTCATAGCCTGGCACCGTTTCCGCGATAGCTGGATACTCCGGTGCCACTGTGGAGCGCTTGGAGGTGGTGACGCCGAGCGCCCTGATCTTGCCCTCGCGCGCGAGGTTCACGCACGTCGGAATGTTGTCGAACATCAAGTCGACAGCGCCGCCGATCAAGTCCGTCAGCGCCGGAGGACTGCCACGGTAGACGACATGGGCCATCTCCACGCCTGTCATGCGCTTGAACAGTTCCGCCGAGAGATGGATCGAGGTGCCAACGCCCGACGACGCGTAATTGAGTTTGCCGGGGTTGGCTTTGGCGTAGGCGATCAGCTCGGCAACATTGTTGACCGGCAAGCTGTTGCGCACGCATAGCAGGTTCGGCACGTTGATGACCTGAGAGATCGGCGTGACGTCTTTCTCCGGATCGAAAGGCATCTTTGAATACATGAACTGGTTGATCGCAAGATTGGGCGTCACCACAACCAGAACAGTGCCGTCGGCAGGTCCCTTTGCCACACGCTCCATGCCGAGATTTGCGCCGGCCCCAGGCACGTTCTCGACTACGAACGGAACGTTCCACATCTGCGATAGCCTGTCGGCAACCACGCGGCCCGTGATGTCAGTCGTACCGCCGGCGACGAACGGCACGACGACCTTTATTGTTTGGCCGGGCGGGGGATAGACGCCTTGCGCACGAGCGCGGCCAAGGCCCGGTGCGATTGCCGCCGCCGCCAGTCCTGCTGCAGCGGTGCGTCTCGTGATGCGAACGGCCATGTTTGAACCTCATCCCAGGAGAAGTTTTCCCGCAGCCTCACTCCATCTTGATCTTCTGCTCGGCGATCAGGCTGCCCCACTTCTTGCGCTCGTCGGCGACGAATTTAGCGAACTGGGCCGCACCGCCGCCGACCGATTCCGACACCAGCGTCGCGAGGCGGTCTTTGAGCACCTTGTCCTGACAGATGATCTTGGTGTCGGCCTCGATCTTGTCGCAGATCGCCTGCGGTGTCCCCGCGCGCACGCCGACGCCGATCCATGACGTCGTGTCGTAGCCCGGCACCGTGTCGCCGATCGGGGGATACTCCGGCGCGTGCGGCGAGCGCGTGGCGGTCGTGATGCCGAGCGCTTTCACGGTTCCGGCACGCGCCTGTGGAACGATCGCCGCGATATTGTCGAAGATCATATCGACGCTGCCCGACAGCAGGTCGTTCATGGCGGGCGCACTTCCGCGATAGTGCACGACGACGATGTCGGTGCCCGTCATCTTTACGAACAGCGCGCCGGAAAGATGCGTCGTGGTGCCGACGCTGGTCGACGCGTAGTTGAGCTTGCCGGGATTGGCTTTTGCGTAAGCGATCAACTCCGCGACCGAATTCACCGGCAAGTCTTTCTTCACGCAGAGCAGGTTGGGAATACTGGCAACGTAGCCGAGCGGGACGATGTCTTTGTCCGGATCGAACGGCATCCGCGAATAGAGGAACTGGTTCGTCGCGAAGCCCGGCGGCACGATCATGATCTGAGTGCCGTCGGCGGGACCCTTCGCCACCCGGTCCATCGCGATGTTCGCGCCGGCACCTGATACGTTCTCGACGATCGTTGACACGCCCCACAGCGCGCCGAGCCGGTCCGCCACCACCCGGCCGACGATGTCCTGCGCGCCGCCTGCGGGGAATCCCACGATGAACTTGATCTGTTGACCGCCGGGATAGCCCTGCGCACGCAATATCGAGGGGCTGGCGATGCCGGCCGTGAGCGCGCCGGCAGAGAATGTGCGCCTGCTGATCTTGGACAATTGCTTCTCCCTCTTCGATGATTGCGAGCGGCTCGACTTGCGCACGATCTGACGCTGGTGAACTATGCGCAACCTTTCCTGAAAGGTAGCCGCGCGATGGCCCTGCCGCCAGTACAATCGCCTGCCTCTTTTGGGGAATGCCCGCCTTCAGGGAGCGAACCGATGATCTCACTGCTGCAGCCACGGTCAGTCGCGGCCATCTATTTTGCGGTATCTTGGGGAGTCCAGGTTGGCTTGGCCGCCCCGGCCGCCGCGCAAGAATTCTACGCTGGTAAGACACTGAATATCATCGCTGGAACCGGCCCGGGCGGAGGTCACGACATCTTCGCTCGCATGATCGCCCGCCACATCCAGCGCTACATCCCCGGTGCGCCGACGACCATCGTTCAGAACATGCCGGGGGCTGGCGGCAAGCGCGCCACCGACTTCATCTATAACGGTGCGCCCAAGGACGGCACCACGATCGCGGGCGTCTTCCCCGGGCCGATCCTCGGACCGCTCCTCGAAGATGGCGCCAAGGAGCGCTACGATCCGCTCAAGTTTCAGTATATCGGTTCCGGCGACACCGACACGCGCATCTGCGCCACGATGAAAACCTCGAAGATCAAGTCGTACAAGGACCTGATGACCACCGAGGTCGTTTTGGGTTCGAGCGCGCCGGGGGGCTCCACCCACGATTATGCGTGGATGATCGGCAATCTCGGCGGCGCGAAGGTGCGCGTCGTGACAGGTTATCAAGGCACCCCGCCGATTACCCTCGCGATGGAACGCGGCGAGGTCGACGGCGTCTGCGGTTGGGGCTGGTCGATCTTCAAATCGGAGCGCACCAATTGGAAGGAAAGCAATCCGTTCCAGTTCATCGTCCAGGCATCGATTTCACCCGAGCCCGAGTTGACCGCGCTCGGCGTTCCAGACTTCTCTTCGTTCGTCGACGGTGACAAGAAGAAGGCTGCGGAGCTGATCATATCGCAGCAGGCGTTCTCGCGTCCCTACATCGCCCCGCCCGAAACCCCCATGGATCGCGTCGAGATCCTGCGCAAGGCGTTCATGGCCGTCCTCGCCGACCCGTCGCTTGTCGCCGAGTTCGCCAAGATCAACATCGTCAACAAGCCGCTCGCCGGTGCCGAGTTGCAAGCGCTCGTCAAACGCCTCTACGCAACCGACGAGAAGATCGTCGCGCTTGCCCGCGCCGCACAAAAACCGCCGGCCAAGTAGCTCCGTAGGGTGCGGTAGCGCTTGGCGCGTCCACATGTTTGCCGGAGCAACGAAGAAGAAGCGCGTACCGCACCTTCACGCCGTATTCCGGTGCTGTACGCGCTGACGCGCTACCATACCCTACAAACGCTTCCGCGCCACGAGCACCAACTCCCGAAGCGTGAACGTGAAGTCGCCGCCAGAGAGTGGCGATGGGCGCAGAAACGCCGACAGACATGGACTCGCATGCGCGACGATATGCTCGAGTTCCGCAATCCGCTCATCCGTCACCGACTGCTGCTTCACCCAAGGCCGGAATGGCATCGTCTTGTCCATGATCTCCTGATGGATGGTGGTCAGCCCGGTACTCGCCATCAGTCCGCGC